>DATMHB010000144.1:0-3459 GCA_035555175.1 Flavisolibacter sp.
CCCTTGCTGAACCCATCCTTGTATTTATCATACGCCAGTATAGTAACGGAAAAGGGTTCCAGTAACCGCGCAAATGCAGATCCTGTATTGCCATATCCAATTATGCCCACCGTTTTTCCGGTCAGTTCGATGCCCCTGTTCTGACTTCTCAGCCACTGCCCGTTTTTTACTTCATCGAACGATCGCGAAATATTGTTCATCAGGTTCAGGACCAATGCCAGGGTATGTTCAGCAACGGCATTGCGATTGCCTTCCGGAGTGCTGAAGCATTTGATGCCTTTTTGCGCAGCATACGTTTCGTCTATTAATTCCATCCCGCTCCCGAGGCGGCCGATCCATTTTAGGTTTTCTGCTGCATTGATCACTGCCTTATCAATTTTTAAGCGCGTGGTTACAACCAGCCCTTCCACATCGGTGATACGCCGTACGAGGTCTTCGTATCCCAGCGAAGGCTCGTAAGCTACTTCATATCCATGGCTTTGAAGCCGCTGCAAAAGACTTTCATGGGCAGGGGCGGTGATCAGTATTTTCTTTTCCCGGTTATTCATTTCATTAATAAACTTAATTGACCAAAATCGTTTACGCTCAATTGCTCTGCGCGTTTATCGAATACAGCCTGCTGCAAAACTTCCTGATCAAACAGTTGCCTGCACGCGTTCCTTAAAGTCTTTCTCCTTTGACCGAAAGCGGCTTTCACCAGGCGGAAGAAGGACGCCCTGTCCTTCATCTCGACGCTTTCCTTGCGGGGATACAGCCGGATCACTCCACTCATCACCCGTGGCGGTGGAATAAAGCTCTTCCCGTCAACATCGAAGAGATAAGTTACATCAAACCACGCCTGTATCAGCACGCTGGTCACGCCGTACACCTTGCTTCCTTCTTTTGCTGCGATACGCTGGGCAACTTCCTTTTGGAACATACCCACAACGCATTGTACCGAACCCTCCCATTCAAGTATTTTAAAAAGGATCTCCGTTGAAATATTATAGGGGAAGTTTCCGACAACCGCAAAGGGCTCGTCGAAGGGTTTGTCAATTTCAAGAAAGCTCTTGTGAATGATCTTACCGTCAAGGGCAGGAAACGTGTTCTTCAGGAACACAACCTTTTCATCGTCCACCTCAACCGCTTTAAGTTCGATGCCGGCCAATTGCAACAAGTGCTTCGTGAGGGCGCCTCCGCCGGGACCTACTTCCAAGAGGCGCGCAAACGAACACTGCTGTAATGCCGCAACGATCTTCCTGCAAATATTTTCGTCCTTTAAAAAATGTTGTCCTAAAGATTTTTTCAGGGTATACATCCGTGCAAATGTAAACCAAAGCGTTCCACGCTGCCGCCAGTCGATTTATCGACTGCAGTGACGATCCGATATTATTGCTTGAGCACTTTTTGGCTCCAACGCTGCTCATCAATGATCACTTCTAACTGATACATTCCTTTTGGAAGCAGGTCAAGGTCCGGGATCTCATAGCTGTTGAGCCCACTATTCAATTTTTTCTGCTGCATATAGATCAGCCGTCCGGCAATATCATACATGCCCACCTGAACATTCTTTGACTGCGTAAGCATGATGTTCATTTTTACTTCGGTTCTGAAAGGATTGCCCAGTATTTCAATTTTCTGCTGGTTGTAACGCCTCACCAACGCGACGCCGGAATAGGTAAAGCCGCCGGTATTATCAATTGCCCTGAGACGATAATAATAGGTACGGTTTGCAACATCGGCATCCGTATAATTATACGAAAGGGTGTAGACGGTATTAGGCATCGTGTTGTAACCGGCTTTGTTCACTTAAACACTGCCTATCTTCTGAAAGGTGGTGCCATCTGCACTTCGCTCGATCTCGTATTGCACAATATTCAACTGCTCGCTCACCTGCCACTCCAGCCTGTTCGAAGCGTTCAAAGCTGCTCCCGTAAATGATATGATGTTTACCGGAAGCGCACCGCTCGCCTTAGCGCTTCTGAATGCACCGCGGCCGTGGGTTGCGATCAACATTTGATTATCCGGCGTCATTTGAATATCCATTACCTGCGTAACATCGGGCAGGCCATTACTGAAATCATACCAGTTGAGGCCCTGGTCGGGGCTCACATACACGCCGAGGTCTGATCCTGCATAAACATAATTGGGGTTGACCGGATCGATATAAATGGCATTGAATGGAACATCCGGAAGAATCCCGAACGCTCCGCGCGCAGCCCAGGTATTTCCACCGTCGCTGGTATAATAAATATGAGGCGTTCCATAACCACCCACCACAGCAAAAACAATATTGTCATTGGTGGGATTGATGGCAAAGTCCATTACAAAACGATCAGGCAAACCTGTTTTAATAGAGGTGAACACAGGTGTTGCCGCACCACCATTGATGCACCGGAAAACACCCGGGGTACCGTTTATATTCAATGTGTTGTCGGTCTTTTGCGAGAAGGGAGAAGTAGAGATATATAATTTGTCCTTGTTCGTTGGTGATACTGCTAGTGTAATGGCGGTCTTGTATTTCGCATCGATATACTGTGAAGCGGTGCTGTAGCTGGCATTGGTCCAGCTGCTGCCCGAGCTTGAGGAAACATGAAGATTATCGCTCGCGGCGTACATCCTTGTCGGATCTGATTTGCTGATGCCAATAGGCGCCATAAATGCCGTGCGGTCGTCAGCAACAAAGGCCCATGAGCCGAGCACTTTCGAAAATGTTCCGCTGGCACCTGTCGTAGATTTGTTTACCGTCAACGCATCGTTGCAGGCAAGAACCACGTTATCATTTCCGGGCGTGATGATGCATGAACCTCCGTCGCCGCCCAATTGTTTTGTCCACGAGGTTCCATTGTAATACCAAACTCCGTTATCCTGCAAACCACCCACGATGGCATTGGGATTGGAAGAGTTTGTAGAAACGCCAATAGATGCATAGAACTGAACCGCTCCGAGGCCCGTATTCATGGCGCTGAATGTGGACCCATTGTTGGTTGTTTTATAAACGCCGCCGTCGCAGGCAATATAAAATGTGGTGCCGCTTCCCTGCACATATTCGATATCATGAACGTCCGAATGAATGCTGGAAGAAAGCGCCGCGGCCGACCCGGTGGAAGAAGAAGTGGATGTGGAAGTGTACCGGTAATAGGAAACGCCGCCCATGATTATTTCATTGGCATTCGTCGGATTCACGGCAATGGCATGCGCACACCAGAACTGGTACTGCGAATGGTGTGAACCTGATTTCGCAATCCAGTTCTGTCCAAAATCGGTAGACATATACAATTCGTTTTCTCCGTTGTCGGTCATCCCAACGCTCGCATACAATAACGAAGAATTGATATAACCAAAGGTAGTATAGCCCATCATGCCTGTAGGGAATCCACCCGTTGTTACCTTGGTCCAGGTGGCACCTCCATCGACGGTGCGATAGATTCCTTTGTCGCTATTGACAAGATTGCCAACTGCAGCCACCATGATATTTGA
>DATMHB010000145.1:0-2672 GCA_035555175.1 Flavisolibacter sp.
AACATAATTTCTTCCGGAAACCCGCGGCTGTCAGGCATTTGACGAAAAAGATCTACGCTGAAGCCAAAGCCTTTATAACTGTCAGCAACTTTCTGGCAGACGAAGTAAAAGCCGTTGTGGGCCGGGGTGCCGACGCGCTGATCCCTAACGTGGTTGATACCACGCAATTTTTTCAAAAGCCCGAAAAGTATTCGAAGTTTAGTTTTATACATGTATCGAACATGGTTCCTTTAAAGAATGTTGGGAGCATTTTGGAAGCATTCAAACAATTGTTGGAAGTTTCAGGTCGGGCTGACCTGCAATTGATCCTGGCGGGCAACCGCGATCAACATTACCCCAGAATGGCTGCAGCTATGGGTTTGCTGAACAGGAGCGTTTTCTTTCGCGGTGAGATCAGCTACCCGGAAGTAGCCGATGAAATGAAGCGCTGCCACACGATGATCCTCTTCAGTGATTCCGAAACCTTCAGCTGCGTAACCGCAGAAGCATTGTGCGCCGGGCTGCCTGTTATTGCCAGTGAGACAGGGGCATTGTCTGAACTGATTAATGAATCTAACGGCATCCTCGTGCCCGCGGGCGACAGACAAGCGCTGGTTGCCGCAATGGGAAGGATGTTGGATCTGTATCCGGCTTTTGATACGCCGGCCATTTCGAAAGCGGCGTCCAATAGATATGGATATGCAAGGGTAGCCGAAGATTTCGACCGGCTTTATCGTGCATATTGCTAAAAGGGCAGGCGCCGGCAGCTGCTTCTCCTTAAAAAAAGGCAAAAATGCCTTCCGGCTTGTAAAAACCTGGGCCCGCTGAAGCTGTTTTTCAACGATGTACCTTATCTTTGCGCCCCCTGCCCCTGCGGTAGGACATTGCCTGAAGAGGCTCGCCAAGTTCTTCCAGTGAAGAACGCCTCAAGGGTGTAATCGAGCAATTTAATTAAAATGCCAAAGGTTAAGACAAACTCCAGTGCCAAGAAGCGCTTCAAAGTGACCGGCACAGGGAAGATCACGCACCAAAAATCATTTAAACGTCACATCCTCACAAAGAAATCGAACAAGCGGAAGCGCAATCTGAGAAAAGACGGTGAAGTTTCGAAAGCCAATCTTGATTTTGTAAAGAGACTTTTAAGATTGAAATAGACAGGTCCCTGCCGGTGTTGCCGGCAGCGGGATCATTCAAACATTAATCCTCAAACTTTTTAAGATATGCCACGTTCCGTAAATGCAGTTGCTTCCAAAGCACGCAGAAAAAGAATTCTCAAGCAAGCCAAAGGTTTTTATGGCAAACGCAAAAACGTATACACTGTTGCCAAAAACGTAGTTGAAAAAGGTATGACCTATAGCTATGTAGGTCGCAAGTTGAAGAAAAGAGAATACCGCAGACTGTGGATTGCCCGTATCAATGCAGCGGTACGTGCAGAAGGTCTGACCTACTCACAATTCATCAACCTTTTAAATAAAAAAGGAATAACGCTTGATCGCAAAGTGCTTGCTGATCTGGCTATGAACAACGCAGAATCCTTTAAGGCGCTGGTTGCTCAGGTTAAGTAATTCGTTCTTCATGATTGAACCTGTAAGGACCGTTTCTTGAGGCGGGCTTTACAGGTTTTTCTTTTTTTATGCAGCGTTGCGCGGCAACGTGGAAAAGCAAAGGGGAGGTTTGCCTTCCTTTTCTTTCATAAACCTATATTTTTGTACAAAACAATTCAGGTTAGTGAACAACCCATTAAACTCGATGAACAATACCTACATGGATCTTGTTCAGCAGACATTCAATTTTCCCCAGGAAGGCTTACAGGTAAAGGACGGCTATTTACGCTTCAATGGATTAGACCTTCAGGCGCTCATTGAAAAATACGGAACCCCCCTCAAGCTTTCCTATCTACCGAAGATCGGGATGCAGATCAATAAGGCAAAGGAAATGTTCGCCAAGGCTTTTAAGAAGCACAAGTATGAAGGCCAGTATTTTTATTGCTACTGCACAAAGAGCTCTCATTTTTCATTCGTGGTGCAGGAAGCGTTGGAGCACGACATCCATCTGGAAACTTCTTATGCCTACGATATCGAGATCATCAAAAAGCTGTACGAAAAGAAAAAGATCACCAAGGATATCTTTATCATCTGCAATGGCTTTAAGCAAAAAGGGTATACCAGAAGGGTTTCGCAACTGATCAACACCGGATTTAAGAACGTGATTCCCATCCTCGATAATAAGGAGGAGCTCAATGCATACAAGCGTTCGGTAAAACAGCCATTTAAATTAGGCATCAGGGTAGCCGCGGAGGAAGAGCCCACCTTCCCATTTTATACTTCACGGCTGGGCATCAGGGCCAAGGACATCCTTGAATTTTATGTAGACAATATCGAAGGCTATGAAGACAAATTCCAGCTGAAAATGCTGCATATCTTTTTAAACAAGGGCATTAAGGACGATATCTATTACTGGTCGGAGCTCAATAAGATCATCAACCTTTATTGCCAGCTGAAGAAGATCTGTCCTGAGCTGGATTCGATCAACATAGGAGGCGGATTTCCCATCAAACATTCGCTTGGCTTTGAATACGACTACCAGTTTATGATCACTGAGATCGTTGGAAATATCAAGGCTGCCTGCAAAAGAAATAAAGTGCCCATGCCGAATATCTTTACCGAGTTCGGAAGTTTTACGGTGGGAGAAAG
>DATMHB010000146.1:0-4753 GCA_035555175.1 Flavisolibacter sp.
TTAACAATGCCGAGGCTATGATTAATGCGGCAGTGCAACGGATCAATCAGTTTTATTCCGTCAAATGGACGGCTTACAGAAAGCAGGTGGAAGGAACAAGGGTCGATTTGTTTAAAGACTACGAGCCAATCCAATAGAAAAATTGAGCGCCGGGATGGAGATGGTAGACCATTTCATCCCGGAACTTTTCATTTAAGCTTCGTCCAACTTCGGTTGGGCGAAACCGTTTTCTCTGTACATTTACACCGTTATGTCGTCCCACGATCACAAGCATACCATACTCTACGCGGAAGATGATATCGATGACCTTTTCATGGTGCGGGAGGCTTTCCAGAAGTACGATGGAGAAGTTAACCTGCTTCATGCCAGTGATGGATTTCAGACGATCGAACAATTAAAGCAATCCCATATCATGGGCACTCTGCCCTGCCTGATCATTCTTGATATCAATATGCCCGGTATGGACGGAAGGGAAACATTGGTCCGCATTAAAAGCTCCGACTCGTTCAAACATATTCCTGCCGTCTTATTCACGACTTCATCAAGCCAGATCGATAGAGTTTTTGCAGAGACCTGGGGCGCAAGCTTTATAACGAAGCCGTTGATATTCTCCGAGCTCGAGGAGTTGGCACATCAGTTCCTGACGTTGTGCACTTCAGCGGTTTCCGAAAAAGCATAGCTAACATTTTTGCGCGAAAATTTTTTAAACGCAAGGCCGCATTGGTTTGTCTTCGCGTTCTTCTGCGGCGTTTCGGGTTGTTTGCGTTTCATGCCTCCTCTATGTATTCAGCGCCTTCCACAGCAGGTCTTTCAATTCCTGCATATTCCTATTTGTTATGGATGAAATGAAGATGTGTGGTATCTCTTCCGGCAACTCCTCTTCAATCTCCTTCATAAGCTCCTCATCCAGCATGTCGCTCTTGCTGATGGCGATGATGAATTGTTTGTGCAACAGCTCCGGATTGTACTCCTCAAGCTCATTCACCAATACTTCAAATTCTTTTCTGTGACCTTTACTATCAGCTGGTATAAGAAAAAGCAAAATGGAATTTCTTTCAATGTGACGAAGAAAGCGATGCCCCAATCCTTTTCCTTCCGCCGCTCCTTCGATGATGCCGGGGAGGTCGGCAATGCAAAAGCTTTTGCCATCACGGTAATCCACCATACCCAGTTGAGGTGTCAGGGTAGTAAAGGCATAGTCGGCGATCTTCGGCTTGGCCGCAGTGATCACAGATAGCAGCGTTGATTTACCGGCATTCGGAAACCCGACAAGACCTACATCTGCAAGCACCTTCAGTTCGAGTATCTTCCAGCCTTCCTGGCCGGGCAGCCCGGGTTGCGCATGTTCCGGCGCCTGGTTTGTAGGGGTTTTGAAATTTGTGTTGCCGAGTCCTCCCTTTCCTCCCGGTAACCAGATCTTCTCTTCACCATCCTGCAGGATCTCGACTTCTTTTTGACCCGTTTCTTCATCGCGTGCAATGGTGCCCAGCGGAACTTCGAGGATGATGTCTTTGCCATTGCGGCCGGTACGATTGTTATCACTGCCCTTCTCACCATCTTCCGCCAATACATTCTTGTGATAACGCAGGTGAAGAAGTGTCCACAGGTTGCGGTTACCTCTAAGGATCACGTGTCCTCCGCGGCCGCCATCGCCGCCGTCGGGCCCCCCATAGGCAGTGAGCTTGTCGCGGCGAAAATGCTTAATGCCGGCGCCGCCATGCCCGCTCCTGCAAAAAACTCTTATCTGGTCTACGAAATTTGTTTTCTCCACAAATTCAAATGGTTCAAATTAAAAAGAGCGGTAAAAATAGGCCAAAAGTGAGGGTTTCGAGCAAAGCGGCAATCGCATCGCGGCACATGCAGGGAATACATAACAAGTGCGATCATCAAAGCCCGGGCGAACAATTAATTCTCTTTCTCCAATTGTTTGTACGGCAGTCGCGGAATGAAATTTTGTTGCGCACATTCAGGCTTCGCTAAGCGTTCGGGGCATCTTTGCTCGAAACAAAAACGCCGGCTTACGGGCCAGCGTTTCGTCGGATGGTTCAGGTTGGTTCACTGAACCAAAAGTTTTTGTGTAAAGACAGATTTACTATTGTAATCGAATAATTTTATGAGATAAATTCCTTTTGCATTAGACTCATTGATCTGCACAGTTTGTGTTTGCGACTCGGCGCTGAGGCTGATCTTCTGCCTTGCGATGCTCCGGCCAAGAACATCCCTAAGCTCGAGCATGTAGTTGCCGGCCGGAACTTTATTGAATTGAATATTAACCTGTCCAACGGTTGCCGGATTGGGATAAACCGCGATAAGGCCAGCGAACCTGTCTTCCGGACGGATCAATTTTTTCAATTGGTTGTCGGTATACGTCGGAATGTCGCAGGTGGAAGACAGAAAATTGCTGTTCGCGAGGTCTGAGCTACGGAAAATCCCACTGGCGGCGAGATAGGGCGATGCATTCCAGCTTTTTGGATTCACTACATAATAAGAGGTTGCATCCACCGCACTGCTTACGAGAAGATTTCCATCGCCATCGACCACTGCACCATTCACAGTGAATGTAGAGGGCAGGCCATTGATCATTCCCAAATGTGTAGCCACCTTCGTTTTTGTGTTCACTTTGAAAACATGGTTCCTGGCAGAAAGAATATAGAGATTGCCCTTGTCATCGCTGATCACATCGCCTCCAAAGCTGCTGCACCTGTTGTGAATGGAAATTCCATTATTAACGGGGTCGTCGACAAGACTACCCAACTGTTCGATCTTTATTTTCCTGCCCGTAGAAAAGCGGATAAAAGCGTAGCCATCATTCGTGATGGCATAACCATTGCCATCGGGGGCGATCACCATGCGCGTAACGATCTTCGCCTCGTCATTATGCATATTGCCCAGCGCGGTAAAGGAACGGTCCGTAACATAATACACTTTCATCGTTCGGAGGTCAATAAATCGTAACTGATCAATGAACATGGGCGTGAAATAAATGCGCTGGTTCTTTCTGTCGTACGCGGCTGCCGCTACGCCCGTACTAAAAGGTGCATCCATCATGTGACCATACTGCTTATCTTCTTTCGGAAGATATTGTTTGTGGGTAACGGCATCGAATATTGTTCTTTTCTGATCGAGGCCATTCAACAAGATATCGCTGTAAGTTCCGGTCTGCAGATCGAGTTTGCGCAAGGCGTTCCAGCCGGCACCATCTTTTGAAAGGTCTGTAATGGCATAGGCAAAACGGTCATTTTGTGCATTTAGTTTCAGGCAGGGAAGTGCAAAAAGGATCGACAAAACCATCCAGGGTAAAACTCTTCTCATACAGATTGATTTATTCGGGGATTTGCACTCTTAAGTTACAAAAATTTGCAGCGCCGGAATATTTTTTTCCATCGTGACCGGTCAATTTTTTTTGAACGGTTTGAAGTCTGTATCATAAATGGGGTGTTGTTGCGTATCCTCAAGCAGAGGATCGCATGGTCGCAGCGTATCAAAACATTGCTTCGGTAATTGCTGGTAAAGTTTTGTGCCTTCGGTTTTCCAGGCCAGCATCTCATCACTTACCTGTCCGGCAATTCTTGCCGGACTACCAACGACAAGGGAACGCGCCGGAATTTTTTCACCCTGTTTGATAAAACATAGTGCACCCACGATGCATTCGTCACCCAACTCTACTTCGTCCATGATCACAGCGTTCATACCAATGAGGCAGTTCATTCCTATGGTTGCGCCATGAATGATGGCGCCGTGGCCAATATGTGCTCCCTCCTTCAGTAAAACAGTAACGCCGGGGAACATGTGCACAGTGCAGTTTTCCTGCACATTACAACCCGAAGCGATCATGATTCGGCCCCAGTCGCCGCGTAATGCACAGCCGGGGCCGATATAAACATCTTTGCCGATAACAACATTGCCGGTTACGGCCGCCTGCGGATGTACAAACGCCGACGCGTGCACAACAGGTTTGATGCCGTTGAATTCGTAAAACATAGTGAGGAAAGGATTAAACGCAAAGTAAACGAACGGCCACTAAGCACGCAAAGAAATTCAAGCGTGGTCTACTGAATGCGATATACACGGAGATAAGTTTTTTGCTAAAGCGTTTTGGTTTCAGGGACTTTCTTTCGCGGACCCCTGGTCACGCGTTGAATAAACCTGACCAGAAGGAAGATCAACCCTCCGAGGCCAAGGAAAAAAACTACATAGGCCAGACCTTCCGAGCCGCTGCATGCCAGGCTACAGCTGAGGGCAGCGAGCGCATAAAATGCCAAAATAAAAATTATGACGCCCAGAACGATCAGTAGTGCCTTTTCTGTCTTATCCGATTTACGATATTGACTCCGCATCCTTTTTAGCAGCTTCTTTATCAAATTCTTTTCAGTTTTCTTCATCTTCAGCGGATGTCCGGGTTTCAATGTTGATGCGTCGCCGCTGCTTGCAGCCGCAGTGGTTACCGGCTCCGAAGAAGCGCCGGAAATAAAATTGTTGCCTCTGAGTAGAATAAAGCACGCGGTAGTAGCAATCAACAGGATATCGATGCTCCGCTTGTGTTCGTAAATGAGCCGGTGCCGGAACCTGTCGCCCCGGAAAGGATAGATCACACAAAGAAAAAGACAGATCAATGAAAGCGGATACCCCCAGTTTGGATTGATATGAACTTCCTGTTGCGCGAGCAGGTCGCCGATAAACCAGCCTGAAATATTAAGGAGGGGATAGATCAGAATAATAATGATCAGGCGGGCAGACCAGGCATGGGTGCTGG
>DATMHB010000147.1:0-5964 GCA_035555175.1 Flavisolibacter sp.
AATATAATCCGGTTTTGCTTGCCATAACATAAATCGTTTAAAAGGCCAACGGCCCATTTATATTTGAATAGCAAGCGAAACGGTATGAAAATAAGGAAAAATCAAATAGCACAACCAGGAAAAATCGGCCGGTGTTGAAAGCTCGTGGAAAAAATTACCGGTTCGGGCGGCGCCCTGAAACCCGGTGGGGGCGCTATTCTTCGAGCCAGGTGCTTAAATGACGGGAGATCAAAGCAGATTCTGTAAGGAATCCATCGTGTCCGTACAGCGATTCAATCGTATGGAATGTTGCATTAGGTATATGATTCGCAAGGAGTTCGAGCTCCGGAAGGGGACAAAGGAGGTCGTTGCTGATAGCGATGACAAGGGTGCGCTGGAGCATGGAAGCAAGTACCCTTTCCACTGAATTGCTGCGGCCGCGGGCAATGTTATGGCTGTCCATGGCCTTCGTAAGAAACCAGTAACTGTAGGCATTGAAGCGTTTCACCAGCTTGTTGCCCTGGTGATGAATATAGCCCGAGGCCCTGAAGCCGTCGATCTTATCCCCGTCGGGGTCGTGCTGGGTTTTTGCATAAGTGTCATAATTGCGGTAAGTAAGCATGGCAATGGCGCGCGCTGCCTTTAATCCTTTCGCGCCGGCGGTTGCTGAATGCGTGTTCCAGGTTTGGTCTGCCTCAATAGCGATACGTTGCGCGGTATGGATGGCTATGCCCCAGGCTGTTTCCCTGGCGGAAGTAGCGATGAGAAAAATATTTTTGATCATCGAGGGCTGGATGACGGCCCATTCAAGCGCCTGGTATCCACCCATGCTGCCTCCTACAAGCAGATGAATTTTTTCTATACCCAGCGATGCAGCCAGTAACTGATGCGCCTTGACCATATCCCTGATCGTGATGAGGGGAAACTTATCATAAAAAGGAGCGCCTGTTGCAGGATCATTACTAAGCGGACCCGTCGTGCCATAACAGGAACCCAGAATATTGGCGCAGACAATAAAATATTTTGAAGGGTCCAGCACTGTGCCTTCACCCACGAGGCCCGGCCACCATTCGGCAGCGTTCGAGTTGGCTGTGAGCGCATGGCATATCCATACAACATTATCCTTTTCACTATTCATTACACCCAGTGTATTGTAGGCAATCGTGAGGCCCGGAAGTTTTCCTCCCTGCTCCAAAACAAAAGCTTCGTTATGATAGTAATAATTCATCTTTCAAAAATCCGGAACGCAAAGTAAAGACATGCATGAATTAGATTTGTAAAAAACTATTGAATGGTCCGCGTTGAACTGGAAAGGGTAGAAGGGGATTTTGGATTCACTGCAAAAGACAGCATGGGGCATGCGGTAAGCTTCGACAGCAGTGCAGACATAGGCGGACGCAATTCAGGCGTGCGGCCAATGCAAGCCCTTTTAATGGCGCTCGGAAGCTGCAGCGCTATAGATATTGTTTCCATCCTGAAAAAGCAACGGCAGGTCATTACTGCATTCAACATCATCATTGAAGGAGAAAGGGAAGCAGGAAAGGAACCGTCATTGTGGAAAGACGTAAATGTAACCTTTCATCTTCAGGGTGAGGTGGACGAGGACAAGGCCCGCAAGGCCTGTGCCCTTTCTATAGAAAAATATTGTTCGGTGGCGGAAACCCTGCGAAGAGGCGGCACCCATATTCAATTCACGGTTCGCGTGAATCAAACAATCAAACAAATCAATAACTGATGGAACAACACCCTTTGACCAAAGCAATTCGTACGCAGGCCCCACGCACTGATGAAATGGAACATTCTTCTCCCTTGTTCCTCACCAGCAGTTTTTGTTATAATAATGCGGAAGAAATGCGCGCTGCCTTTGCCGATGAAACCGACGCCAATATTTACAGTCGCTTCAGCAATCCTACCGTACAGGAATTTGTCGACAAGATCTGTGTGCTGGAAGGAGCAGAAGAGGGATTCGCTACAGCATCGGGCATGAGTGCGGTCTTTGCTTCTTTTCTGGCCTTGATGAAGTCGGGCGATCATCTCATCTCGTGCAATTCAATCTTTGGAAGCACGCATACGGTTATAACGAAGTACCTTCCGAAATACGGCATTGAATATAGCTATGTTCCTGCCGATGATCCTTCGCAGTGGGAGAAAGCGATACGTCCCAATACGAAAATGATCTTTGTTGAAACCCCTACCAATCCGGGCCTCGACATCATTGACCTTTCTTTGGTTTCGGCGATCGCTAAAAAACACAATATTATTTTCAATGTCGACAATTGCTTTGCCACGCCTGTGGGCCAGCGGCCTGTTGATTTTGGCGCCGACCTTGTCATCCATTCTGCGACGAAGTGGATCGACGGCCAGGGAAGGACGCTCGGCGGCGTTGTGGTAGGAAAACCGGCCCTCATCCACGATATTTATTTGTTCTGCCGCGCAACGGGACCAGCGCTGTCTCCATTCAATGCATGGATCCTGAGCAAGGCTGTAGACACGCTGGATGTGAGAATGGAACGGCATGCTTCCAATGCAGCGGCCATAGCGTCCAAACTCGAAGGTCATCCAAAGCTTTCCGGTGTGCGCTATCCTTTTTTGCCCTCCCACCCCCAGTTCCATATTGCAAAGAAGCAAATGAAGAATGGCGGTGGCATTGTTTGTTTTGAATTAAAGGGCGGCGTTGAAAGCGGGCGAAAATTTCTTGACAGCCTGAAAATGCTTTCTCTTACAGCCAACCTGGGTGATACAAAAAGCATTGCTTCGCATCCGGCAAGCACCACCCACGCGAAGCTTTCCGAACAGGAAAGAATGGCCGTTAATATTACGCCGGGACTGATCCGGCTTTCTGTCGGGCTTGAGTATTGGGAAGATATTCTGAATGATATTACACAGGCCCTTGACCGGTCCTGATTTTCAAGCGAACTGAAACCGTGTATCAAAAAAATTAGTCAATATTACTCTACATATTTTGTAGGGTATTAAAATCTTCCCTATATTTGGTTCAGTTCTTTCATTCACTTATCAAGAAAGGCAGAGGGAATGGCCCGATGAAGCCTTGGCAACCGCTCGTTTATGAAGATGGTGCCCATCCTCCGCCCCCGGGGCGGACAGATAAGTCAGAGGTAAAGATTACATGATCGAGCACTTCTGATGGGGTGCTTTTTTTATGTCCGGTGGTCCTTCTTGAACCTGAATGAATACTGTCATTCAAATCGATTGAAATGAAAAATACAACAACAGTCCCGTTGGCTCATTTGATGATGAACAATTCCTCAGGAAAGCCGGTGGAGTGTTGTTGTAGTTTTTCTTCCTGTTGTAGCAAATAAACCTGCTCTGCTACTAACGAACGCTGCTATTGTTTAGACCCAATTTATTGTCCGCTATTCTTTGCCCATAGGGCAGATGGAAAACTTTATTCCATACAATGACTATTATGCAACATTCAAGAAGCAAGGTGATTATTATTGGTGCCGGCCCCGGCGATCCGGAGCTCCTCACGGTGAAGGCTGTACGCTGGCTGCAAAAAGCCGATGTGGTCCTGACCGACCGGCTCGTGAGTGCTGAAATCCTGGAAACATTTGTGCGTCCGCAAGCCCTGATCATTCCTGTTGGCAAGCAGTGTGGCAGCGGCGCCTCTACGGCCCAGTGCACGATCAATCAACTGATGGTGGATTACGCAGAACAGGGAAGGCTGGTTATCCGTTTGAAAGGCGGTGACGTATCCGTGTTTTCCAATGTGCTCGACGAACTCAAAACGCTGCGCCAAAATGGGATCGCTTATGAAATTGTTCCCGGAGTAACGAGTGCCCTCGGTGCTGCTGCTTATTCAGGCATCCCGCTCACGGCAAGGGATCATGCGCGGGCCGTGCGTTTTCTCACTTATTATAAATCTGATCTTCTAAGTGATGATTACTGGAAGGAATTGGCTGCAACGGATGATACGCTGGTTTTTTACATGTCGGTCGATACGCTGCCATTGCTTGTTCAACAACTGACCGGTCACGGCATCGATCGCGAAAAAAAGCTGGCGGTTATCGAACAGGCTACGACACCAAACCAAAGGGTGACCGTTTCCAGTCTTTACGAGTATGAAAAAAATTTTGGGAACCACAACCTTGCTTCTCCTTCGCTGCTCATTATTGGAAAAGTAGCAGGCCTGCATGAAGAACTGAAATGGCTCCGCAACGACAACAGCAATGACGCTTATTTCGAGCCGCTGGTTTCGACAGGGTTCAGGCCAACAGAAAGAGAAATTGAAAAATTATTAACTGCGTAAAATTCAAATATGTTGTCTCCATCAAAAATGAAATTGATTGAAGAGTGGGTGGCCGGTTCCGAGCGCGAGGAGCTGGTGTGGCTGCATGGTTATCTTGCCGGAATACTTGCCAATGGAAAACCGGTTTCCTCAACGCCTGTATCCAAGCCGTCCGTTAATAAGATCACGATCGCTTATGGAACGGAAACAGGGAATTCAAAAAAGCTCGCCTCCGATTTTGCTGCAAAGGCAAAAAAAGCCGGCATTGCTGCGAAGCTGGTAGGCCTGGATCAATACCGCCTGAACGACCTGCAGAAAGAAGAATACCTACTGACCATTGTAAGCACGCAAGGCGAGGGAGACCCGCCCGCAGCTGCGCGTAAGTTCTATGACCACATCCATAACAATGGTTTTAAGCTTGAACAGCTTAAATACGGTGTTCTCGCATTGGGCGATACTTCTTATCCTTTGTTCTGCAAGGCAGGAGAGGATGTGGATGTGCAACTGAATAAGCTGGGTGCGCAACGTCTTGTTCCGCTTCAGAAATGTGATACTGATTACAGCGCAGATGCCGACGAGTGGTTTGCACAGGTGCTGAATAAATTGGGTAACCAGGAGGTTTTGGCTAAGCCGTCAACCGAAGAAAAGAAAAAAACTGCCGGCAAGAAAATTTGTAAAGGCACGGTGCTTTCGAAGATCAACCTGAACGACAGGGGCTCCAAGAAAGAAACCTATCATATTGAGATCGCAGCTGAAGACGTGGAATATTTACCAGGCGATTCGCTAGGCATCGTTCCCGAGAACCCGGAGCCTCTGGTGGAAGCGCTGTTGAAATATGCAGGATTGGCAAAAGAGGAAAAATTCCAGTTTCGCGGTCATGAAACAACCGTCTTCGATCTTTTGAAAAAGAAGGCGAATATTGTTTATCTGCCGGAAAGAGTTGTGGCAAAATATGCTGCGCTTGTTGACCAGGACATTCCCGCAACCAGAATAGGGCTGCTCGACCTTTTGAAAATTTATCCTTTGAAGAATAGTGGCCAGTTTCAGCAGTTAGTCGACATCCTTGAGCCTCTTGCGCCAAGACTTTATTCTATCTCTTCCTCTCCTGAAGCGCACAGCGGTGAAGTGCATATCACGGTTTCGAAAGACATGTTCAACCTCAATGAAGAAATGAAGTTTGGCCTGTGCTCGGATTATCTGTCTCAGACTTCGGTAGGATGTGAACTTGAATTTTACATTCACAAAAACGGATCATTCCGTTTGCCCGCGGATGAAAATGATGTGATCATGATCGGACCGGGAACCGGCATTGCGCCATTCCGTTCCTTTATTGCACACCGCGATGCATCCGGCGCGCCGGGCCGCAACTGGCTGTTCTTTGGCGAGCAGCATTTCGTAACGGATTTTCTGTACCAGACGGAGCTGCAAAACTGGCTCGATACAGGCACGCTCACGAAGATCGATGTGGCGTTTTCAAGGGACCAGCAGGAAAAAATTTATGTGCAGCATAAGATGACTCGAAGAGGAGCGGAACTGTTTGAATGGATCAACGGCGGCGCCTCTATTTATGTGTGCGGGAAAAAGGATCCGATGAGCACCGATGTGGAGATGGCATTGGCAGACATCATCCAGACGCATGGAAACAAGACCGCAGAAGAAGCCATCGGCCTCATTGAGCAATTGAAGGATGAGGGAAGATACCTGAAAGATGTTTATTAATTTTTAACCAACACACA
>DATMHB010000148.1:0-6471 GCA_035555175.1 Flavisolibacter sp.
GCTCAGCAGGGACTATACTTTGAATGAGCTTAACCTTGCGTGGTGGGCCAATGAAAAAGACTGTCCTTATACCGAAACAAAAGCTTTCGCCTGGTTCAGGGGTTATCATGTGGGTGGCCGATCGCTGCTCTGGGGCCGCCAGAGCTATCGCTGGAGCGATTTTGATTTTGAAGCCAATGCAAAAGACGGCATTGCTGTTGACTGGCCGATCCGTTATAAAGATATTGCTCCCTGGTACGATTATGCCGAAAGCTTCGCGGGCATTAGCGGATCAAAGGAAGGATTATCCCAATTACCCGACGGACAGTTCATGCCCCCGATGGAAATGAATTGTGTTGAAAAAGACGTGGCGGCAAGGATCAAGCAACAGTTCAAACGTTCGATGATCATTGGACGCACAGCCAATATCACGGTTCCGCATAACCAGAGAACCAATTGCCAGTTCCGTAACAAATGCTGGCTCGGTTGTCCTTACGGTGCTTACTTCAGCACGCAGTCTGCAACACTTCCCGCGGCCATGAAAACGGGCAATCTCACACTGCGTCCTTTCTCCATAGTAAAAGAAATTATTTACGACAAAGATTCTAAAAAGGCGAAGGGCGTGCGCGTCATCGATGCACAGAACAACCAGTCTTACGATTATTTTTCAAAGATCGTATTCGTCAATGCGTCTGCGCTAAATTCGGCCTGGGTGCTGATGAATTCCGCAACCGATATCTGGCCCGATGGACTCGGCAGCAGCTCCGGTGAGCTGGGTCATAATGTGATGGACCACCACTTCCGTTGCGGCGCATCGGGCACAGTGGAAGGCTACGACGATAAATATTATTATGGCAAGCGGCCCAATGGCATTTACGTGGTCCGCTATCGCAATCTTTTTGGCGATAAGAGAGATTATATCAGGGGCTTTGGCTATCAGGGCGGTGCCAGCCGTCAGGGATGGAGCCGCGAGATCGCCGAAATGAATATCGGCGGTGAATTCAAAGATGCACTTTGCGAACCGGGCCAATGGAGCATGGGTCTTGGTGCATTCGGAGAAACGCTGCCTTATCACGACAATAAGCTCACGCTCGACAAGAATAAAAAAGACAAGTGGGGATTGCCAACACTGGCAATGGATGTCGAGATCAAGGACAATGAGCACAAGATGAGAAAGGATATGATGGAGGACGCCAAGGAAATGCTGGAAGCAGCAGGCGTAAAAAATGTACGCAGTTACGACAGCGGCTATCAACCAGGCATGGGCATTCACGAAATGGGTACGGCAAGAATGGGAAGGGATCCGAAGACTTCGGTGCTCAATGAATGGAACCAGGTATGGGATGCAAAGAACGTTTATGTTACCGACGGTGCGTGCATGACATCTGCCTCCTGCGTAAATCCTTCATTGACGTATATGGCGCTCACTGCAAGAGCAGCCGATCATGCGGTTAGTGAACTGAAGAAAATGAACCTTTAATTATTTGTTATGTCAGAAAAAGAAAACCAACCAAACAACGGAAGCTCCCGCAGGGATTTTATCAGGAATACGGGTATGGCAGCTGCCGGCTTCTTTATTGTGCCGCGTTTTGTACTCGGAGGAAAAGGGTTTATCGCGCCCAGCGACCGGCTCACTATCGCCAGCGTGGGCGTTGGTGGAAAAGGTGAAAGCGATATTGCGAATTTTTTCAAATCAGGAAAAGCCGACATCGCTTTTTTATGCGATGTTGACGACCGGCGCGCGGCCAATACAGTAAAGAAGTTCCCTAAGGCCAAATATTACAAGGACTGGAGAGAAATGCTCGACAAGGAATCAAAGAACTTCGATGCAGTTTCCGTATCCACACCCGATCACAACCACGCCGTTGCGGCCCTTGCTGCCATGCAACTGGGCAAGCACGTGTATGTTCAGAAACCCTTAACGCACGATGTATATGAAGCAAGGGTTCTAACGGATGCGGCTAACCGTTATAAAGTGGTTACGCAGATGGGTAACCAGGGTGCATCGGGCGATGGGGTGAGACAATTGATGGAATGGTATGATGCGGGTGTGATCGGCGATGTTCATACCGTGTACTGCTGGACCGACCGCCCCGTATGGCCGCAGGGAATTCCCTGGCCCGGAACAAAAGCACCGGTGCCTGCAGAATTGAATTGGGACCTGTGGCTGGGCACTGCACCTTACAGGGATTATGTAGAGAAGCTGGTTCCGTTTAACTGGCGCGGATGGTGGGACTATGGTACCGGCGCGCTCGGTGATATGGGTTGTCATATTATCGAACCGGCGTTTCGCGTTCTCAATCTCAATTACATTAACGACGTGCAGGCCAGCGTGGGCAGTGTTTATGTCGATGAATTCAAACGTGGCTACTTCCCCGAAAGCTGCCCTCCGTCAAGCCATGTGATGATGAACTTTCCAAAGACGAATAAAACAAAAGGACCCGTTAGGCTTCACTGGATGGATGGCGGCATTCAGCCCGAGCGTCCGGAGGAACTGGGCCCCAATGAAATGTTCGGAGATGGCGGAAACGGAACGCTCTTCATCGGTACCAAAGGAAAGATGATGTGCAGCACGTATGGCGCAAATCCAAGATTGCTTCCCACATCCCGTACGGCTCAGGTGAAGGTGAAGCAGAAATACGCGCGCGTGCCGGGGGGTGCAGATGGACACTATGCACAATGGGTGGAAGCCTGTATCGCAGGATATGGGAACAAAGAAGTGAGCTCGCCATTTTCAATTGCCGGTCCTCTGACCGAGGCGCTGCTCATGGCCAACCTTGCCATTAGGGGCTATGATATCAGGAAGCCGAAGGCGGATGGAAAAGGATTTGATTATCCGGGCCGTTACATAAAGCTGGTATGGGACAACACGAATATGAAAGTGACGAATTTCGATGACGTCAACCAGTTTGTAAAACGCCAGTACCGGCAGGGTTATAACCTGAGTGTATAGCCGCAAAGAATGAACGTATCAATCAATAAAATCATCAATTAAAACCTCTACTATGGATCGCAGGGACGCAGTAAAATATATCAGTCTTCTCCTCGGAGGAACCCTTGTCGGTGCCGATGCATTTTTAACCGGTTGCAAAACCAAAACTTCGAGCTCCACAGAATTCAGCCAGGATGATGTGGCTTATCTCAATGAGATCGGAGAAACCATCCTGCCACAGACCTCGACGCCCGGGGCGAAGGCAGCCAATGTTGGTCAGTTTATGACAGTGATGGTCAACGACTGCTACGAGGAAGGCGATCAGAAAGCTTTCCACGAAGGACTGAATAAGCTGAACGATGCAAGCAAAAAGAAATTCGATAAGAGCTTCATGGAGATCACGCCGCAGCAACGGCATGATCTGCTGGTGGACGTTGATAAGGAAGCAAAGGACTACCAGAAAAAAGTAAACGAATTCAATTCGGACGAAGGCAAGAAAGAAAAGGACGAGATCGCAAAAGGCAACAAGAGCTACAAAAAGCAGCACATGTCGCCTCACTATTTCATGATGATGAAGCAGCTCACGCTATTGGGTTTCTTCACTTCGGAAGTTGGTGCCACCAAAGCGGTCCGCTACATTCCGGTGCCGGGTCGGTACGAAGGCTGCATTCCTTACAAGAAAGGTGACAAATTATTCGTGTAAAACATTTTACCATGTCTTATCAGCGCAGAGAATTCATCAAATTATCGGCAGCCCTTGGCGGTGGTCTCTTTCTCACCTCGGTGGCCACGCAGCTGGGCTGCAGTCCTGCATCGAAGTTGAAGAACCTCCCTAAGAATTTTGGCCTGCAGTTGTACACGCTGCGCGCCGACCTTCCGAAGGATCCGAAAGGCGTGCTGACGCAGGTAGCATCATTCGGATATAAGCAGGTGGAGAGCTTTGAAGGCCCGCAGGGCATGTTTTGGGGCATGAAGAATACCGAATTCAAGAATTTGATGGACAATCTCGGCATGAAGATCGTTTCAAGCCATTGCGACATCAACAAGGATTTCGACCGTAAGGCAGCGGAAGCAGCGGAGATCGGAATGAGTTATCTCATCTGTCCTTACCTGGGTCCACAAAAAAGTATCGACGATTTTAAAAAATTCGCGGACACTTTCAATCAGCGCGGAGAGGTGTGTAAGAAACATGGGATCCGGTTTGCGTACCACAATCATGATTATGGATTCATTCCCCTGGAAGGGCAACTGCCACAGGATGTGCTGATGCAGAATACGGGCAAGGACCTTGTTGACTATGAAATGGATATCTACTGGGTCGTTACGGCGGGCCAGGATCCCATTGCGTGGTTCAAAAAATACCCGGGCCGTTTCAAGCTCAGTCATATCAAGGACCGCCAGAAGAATGCTCCGCTTTCCGACAAGGATGCATCGGTAGTGCTTGGCCAGGGCGGCATCGACTTCAGGCAGATCTTACAGGAAGGCGCGAAGAATGGCCTGGAATATTACATTGTAGAGCAAGAAAAATATGAGCACACGACGCCACTCGAAGCCGCCCGCGCAGATGCAGATTACCTGAAAAACTTTTCAGTGTGATCAACCATGGTTGGAATCGTTTGGAAGTTCAAGGGCAAGTTTACTGAACAATTGCCCTGGCTTACCCTGCAATCAGGCTATTCTTTCATAAATACAATGTTTCTGCCGTCACAAGGCAGAAAAGCACGAGGCTGGTGGCTGAGCTCTCCGTTTTTTCGCCGCCATCTCCGACGATGTTATAGCGTTTCTGCATAATTAGTAAAGGAACACGGGGATCCGCAAGCTGTTCATATGCAAACACCCCCGTGTTCCTTCCCTTTACAAGGGAAGAAGGCACGCAGCGGCGAAGATCAAACTTTGATCAACGACGGGTTGAGTCCTTCAATTTCGAAGAATCTTTTGGAAGATCAGCATTCAGGTTCACACCATTTGTTGTATCCGGAATATTCCCATTGGCATTCTGAACGTTGGTGGTAGCAGGCGTAGGTTCGGTGTTGGTGCTACTGTTGTTGCATGCAGCCATTATAATCAGTGCAAGAGGTAATAATTTTTTCATTTGATGATCTCCGTTTAAAATGTGACAACAATTATCTCACCAAATTTAGGATGCCCCTTCCAGAATCGGAGGGGCTAATTTTTTTCCAGGAATCAATAAACGGTTACTTCATGGGGCGGCTTAAATGAAAGGGCTCCAAGGGCCGCAAAGAAGACGCAAAAGACAATTGCGATCAAGTCCGCCGAGTGTCTCCGGTTTTCTATAGCATCTTCCTCCATAGTCAGGTGAGGGACACGGGGACCTAAGTGGCCATTCGCGATCTAAAGACTCCTCTGCCCACCAAAGACAGAAAGGACGATATTAACGAGCAGACAGCAACGAACATCAAAATTTGTTAGCACACCGTATCACGCAGTCCGATCGTCGGGTGGCAGCAGTTCATCATGCGCATCTTTCTGAAATGAAAGAATGATCATGAGCACGCCAAAGATCACAAACAAAGTGCCGCACCATTTGTTCACCGCGTGCGCATTGAACGTATCATCCGCAGTGGTGAAACCGTACGCCAGCAAAAGCAGTCCCACCAGGCCAAAGAAGGTACCGATGACAAAGCGGAGATCAAATAATTTATTCATACAATAGATTTAGAAGAAGATGATATTGAAAACAAGGGTGATCAGTAAAACAATGACGCCAAGCGCAAGAGGGTTCCTGTACCACACCCTTCCATCCGCGCGTTGGCGCGGGGTGAGACTGTAGACCAGCCCTACCAGATCGCTTTCTGGTTTTGGTTTTGTGACCATACTGATCACTGCCGTCACGATAAAGCAAACGATAAATGCTATGCCGGCAATATTGAATGCCTGGCTCGTTCCCGAATAGAATTCATGAATATTAGCCAGCCATCCGCCTTTGCCTTCAGCCACGGTAACACCATGCGTGAGCGCAGCGGCCGCGGTGCCCGAAAGCAATCCCCAGAACGCTCCGTTGGCCGTTGTCTTTTTCCAGAACATGCCGAGGAAGAAAGTTGCGAACAAGGGCGCATTCACGAAAGAAAACACCAATTGCAGAAGGTCCATGATACTATTAAATCCCCGTGCTACATACGCCGTGGCAATGGAAATGAGAATGCCTACAACTGTGGTAGCCTTGCCCACATAGAGATAATGTTTTTCAGAGGCCGTACGATTGATATGCGACTGGTAGATAT
Source organism: Flavisolibacter sp. (assembly GCA_035555175.1). GTDB lineage: Bacteria > Bacteroidota > Bacteroidia > Chitinophagales > Chitinophagaceae > Flavisolibacter. The sequence continues at coordinate 6,154 of DATMHB010000148.1, forward strand.
CGAATGTCCAGACAGTATTAAAGGCTGTAACGTTGCCGGCCATACCCGACATAAACGACGCGATGAGCGCTGTAATGCCCACGCCAAGTATCCCGCTTGGATACAGTTTCTGCAGCAACAACGGCAAGGTCATATTGTAGTTCGTATCACCATTAGGCGTTTTAGGCAAATCGAATCCACCCATCTTGCTTTGCAGTGCCAGCAGGATAATACCAGGCATGATCACGATGATCGGCATAAAAATTTTCGGAAGGGAAGCAATGATAGGTGTGCGCTGTGCCGCATTCTGATTTCGCGAGATCATCGCGCGCTGCACAA
>DATMHB010000149.1:0-4455 GCA_035555175.1 Flavisolibacter sp.
ATCCTTTGATACTTATTTCTTGCCGGGCCCTCTTTAAAACTTAAAACATAATCCCACCACCTTTTTCCATGACCATTGATCAAACCTCTTCCGATAATGGAAATGTTTTCCGCTTTATATGCATAAAACAATGGAGAGAAGCTTTTGAGGTCAACACCTTCATACCGGCTTTCCACCATGGGCAGGTAATCATCAAAATTATCGCTGAAGTGCAGCTCGGCGCCCGCATCAATAAAAATGGTGATGTTGCTTTTCAAATGAATAGGCCCGGTTAAATATTTGCCGGCCGGAAAATAAACCGTGCCGCCCCCCTTTTTTGCAGCCGCCTCAATAGCAGCCGAAATAGCTTTTGTGGCGGGCTTGCTACTGTCGTTTTTTGCACCATAGCGCAGCACATTATAAAACTCCTGTGCACTGATCTGCGTGCAAAAAATAATAAGCGCAAACAATAAACAAGTCCCTTTCATTCCGGCATTTAAAGTTTTGCAGTTACGTGCTTTAATTTCTTTCCCGAATATATTTCTTTGCCGTCGGCCAGGATTCTTAATCCTTTTCCTTTGGCGTAGCGGCTACCATTCTTATCCCACAGAATGGTCAGCATTTTTCCATGATAATAAACCCCGTCAAGGCAAAACCAATCCCATTTATCATTCCCGATCAATGGATATACCTCAATTACGTTATCCTCTCTCGGTTTTAACCCGATAAGATCGCTGATGATCAGATCAGCAAAGCAGGAATGATTGTAATAGCTGCTGCGTGGATTGTCGCCTTTTAACCATTCACCGGTTTTGTCGTCCTGGTACTCGCCCAAATAGGGCAATCCCCTTTTTTGATGCGACCAGGCATATTTATGCAGCTCATTATAAAAAACATCGGCGGTCATCTTTGAATGATGCCGGTAATTTGTCAAAAGGTTTGACAGGGCCTTCAATGTTTGAGTGGTGGCAAATGGCCATACCGCTCCGTCCCATTCGCATCCATGACCGGAACCATGCGTTCTGAATAAAGGATGCCGCCGTTCCGCAGTGGTAAGCCCCCATTTTGCATTAAAACCCGTTGAATCCATCAGCTGATCCCACTGCCTTGCATATTTCTTTTTATCCGCAGGCAGATTAAAATACCACGGAATAAAACCGATGGCCTCTCTAGCATCATCCAACTGTCCATTGGTATGGAGTACTTTAAAAAACGATGCTTTTTCATCCCATAGACTGTCTTCAACCAAATGTCTGATCGCGGCTGCCTTAGCTGCATATTTTGTTTTGAGGCTGTCAATGGAAAGAAGATCCGCCATCTTGGAGAGCGCGAGCGCATTGCCATACATGTAGCTGTTTATGGTGGGTCTCCTGTTTTGTTCTTTCCGGCTTCCACTGATCGATTCTTCCATAGCATCCCTCACATCAAACTGCCAGAACAAGCCTGAGGGAACGGCCTTTTCCTTTTCCCAGGTCCTATAGTCTTCATCCAGCAAAGCAATATTCTTTTGAAGGAAATCCCTGTCGTTATTTACGAGATAACGATTGTAGATGGCATACTGCAACCAGCTGCTAAATGCTCTTAAATGGGGCTTCGGCGTGATTGGATCTACATGCAGCCAGAAGTTAATGTAGTCGTTCAGGTAATTTTGATCGCGGAGCCATCTCAATTCATAAATATGATGTCCGAGGGCACTGCTCACCGTATTATACTTCCCTGCATGGCCCACAGGCGTTATGAACTCGGTAAATACAAAACCCTCGGGCGTTTGTTTCAAATGTTTGCGGACGGTCCACCACCGGTAGTAATACGTCTTTTCGATGATGGTGTCGGGGCATTCAAACAACGGAATGTTATTCGAAAGCCAGTCAAAAGCTTTTGCATTGGCTACGTAATTGATCGCATACTCAGAGTCGGTGGCATTGAAGTAATCGACATAACGTGCGAGTTTTTCCTTCGACAAAACATCTTGCGCTGAGCAAAAACCTGCCAGCAGCAAAAAAGTGCTGACATACAATACCCGGCTATAATATTTTATCGGTCTCATTATTCAAATAACCAGTCTAGTTCTTTCTTCACCCCGCCGGAAACCAGTGCCGCATCATACACGGGCAGGGGTTGAGCATCCTCTACAAAACCGAGGATGAGACACGCTCCCTTTCCCAGTGTAAGCGTGTTGGTTCCTGCTTTAAAGCTGAAGGTATGAATATTCACAGGCGGCATTCCTGAAATGATCAGGGCATTCCTGATCTTCGGTTCGGCCTGGCCGTAATCATTTGCCGAAGCATCGGTTTCCAGTTGCGGCGGTTGCAGGAATCTGCGGTCGGCCGAATTGAAATATCCAACCAGTACCTTTACGGCTTTTGCCGAAGTGAATTTGATCTCCGTTCCTTCCGCTACTTGCTTTGATTTTGAAAGCTTGACGCCATTGAGCTGCTTCAACTCTTCTGCGAAGTCCTTTATATAGGTGGCCGTATCGGTATATATTTCTTTGCCTGTTGCAATGGAATAAAAAGCCTGAGGTCGTGTAAGCAAAGCAACGTCAGCATTTTGAAATGGCTGTTTTTTGGACGCCGCCACATTTTTATCAGGTGATTTTAAGGAATCAATATGCTTACGGAAATTGAACAGCTCCTGCTGGTAATACGGAAGCAGCTCTTCCCACGTCTTATTCTTTCCATCATTACCACCAATAGGAATTTTTCTTTGCTGGGTTTGCATGCTGTTGGCATAGAGATAGGCGCTCTTTGTTAATTCCACCAGCCACACATAATAGTCCACGCTTTTTTGCAGATGCCAATAAGCTGCTTCCAGGTCCTTGATATCGTTTGAATATTTGTATCTCAATACACCTAAGGCTGCCGTTGCTTTTTCTGCGTAATTGTTGGCAAGGGCCTCATATATGTACATGTCATTCTTTAACCTTCTAAATTCTTCTTTATTTTTTGAAACCGAGCGCGCGGCCTTTTCGATGGCTTCAATTGATCTCTTTCCGTGTGCCTTAACTTCGTTGATAATCTGAACAGGCGTTTCACCAATGTGTTTTTCCTTTTTCCATTCTTTTTCCGCATACTCTGTAAGCATCTCGCCCTCGGGGCCTTCTGAATTGTATAATAACGTGAAAAGGCCGTAACGATAAGGGTTGATCAGCTGCGTCATGAACATACCCAGTGTAAGCGTCTGCCGGTTGCCATCCGTGATTCCAAAACGTCGAAGGAGTTTCGGAGCAATCTCACCCGATTCCACATAGGCCTTCCAGATATTCCAACCGCCGTTTGCATCAGTGCCAAATCGACCGGCAAGCAAGCCACTCCAATAGTTCATTTCTCTCACCGAATCCCGGTTGGCATTCCATGCATACCTCGACCATGTTTTGAACCAGATCCAGTCGCGGTCGATTTGCAACAAACGCGGATTGGTTTTATCAGCCGTATACGGCCAGTCCCAGTAGGAAGCTTCCGGATATAAATGCAAGCCATGTCCATGATGCACCTGTTGCATTGCCTGCACACTTTTTTGAATGAAGTCAGGGGAACCATAACGGAAAGGTTCAAGATTAGCGAGAATATGAACGTTCTCTATTTGTACCGATCCAAGGCTGGCCAGCTGCCGATGCAGTTCCGCCCATGGCCCGCGAGGCGTGTAAGTGGTCAGGGCTTCGCCGTTATACTTGGCCTCGGTGTATAAATTATGATATAGCGGTAAGGCGGCTGCCATCACGCTGGGCGCATCTGTATCATGCGCACGCAAAACGATCGGTGGCTCTTCCGTTTTACCCAGCGCTTTTAATCCGTCTTTCACGCCGGGAATAATTGTTTTCGTGAACCAGTCGATATCATCCTGCCCCACACCTTCCATCGCTTCACCGAGAGCAACCATCAATCCTACGTTCGGATATTTTTCAACAAAGGCAGCGATCGATTTTCTCGTGTAATCAGCGATCAGGGGAACGATGTGCCTGTTGCGGTCCTGTGTAGCGATCCCATGCTTTTCGGCAAATGGCTTCGACACGATAATGTTGTAAAACATTTGTATCACCCATATTCCTCTCTTGTCCGCTTCGGAAGTGAGGAAGGTGAATATCTCTTCATTCTTTTTAAAAGTGCTGTCATCCACTTCCACCGCGTAGGGATAATCCTTCAGCTTTACCAGCGATGCGAAGGGATGCCCATTCCACAGGTACAGCGAATTCATCCGGTTTTGCACCATCGAATCAAGGACCCGCGTCCATAATGCTTTGTCATAGAACCAGGGAAAGTTTTCAGGCGTATAGGGGTATTCGTAAACATGCCGCCCGGGCAAATAGGTTGATTTTTGCAAGCCAATGCACGCGCCACGCAAAACCATCTGCGGCGCGTCGGATATTGAAACACTCAGGGGCAGCTTGCCCGATGCCCGGATACGGTCGGCCAATTCCAGACAGCCGTACAAAGCTCCTGAGTTGTCATTGCCGGCAATAATGATGTTGTGTTCCTT
>DATMHB010000150.1:0-3825 GCA_035555175.1 Flavisolibacter sp.
GGTCGATGCCGTTGGCCGGCTTTCCTGTTTTATAGGCTTCCACAAGATGGTGGGCATATTGTTTGTATTTGTCGGTGACCGCGTAACCCAGTTCATTCTGAAGTGCCTCGCGGATCACGTCCATATTTCTGTTCTCACAAAACACGGTAGGAATGAAGAGCCAGTAATTAGCGGTTCCTACCCTTCCATCTTTTCTGTGATAGCCATTGAATGTTCTATTCGTGAATTTGGAAACATCGGGTGGTTTCCATTCATAATGCGAACCGCGGTATTGATACGGATCGGCTGCATGCTTTACATTCGACGTCGTCATTCTGCTGCCCGCGGGGATGGATTCCTGCGCTTTTCCTACCAGCACCCCATACATGATCACTTGTTCACCAGCATGCATATCATTTTCAAAAAACTTATGCTTGGCGGGAATGTCATCTACTAGCTTATACACTGAACCTTCATAAGAAACGGTTTCGCCCTTTGCAATATCCTGCAAGGCCACTATTACATTATCATCCTTATGAACTTTCAATACTCTTTGTTTCATGCAGCAAAAACTTTTTTGGAACGCACGGTTTCAATTGCCTCCTTTACGCCCAGGTTGATCAGCAAATTTAATTTTTCTGTTACAGCCTGTTCAAAGCCCGGCAGCGAATGCATGTCCGCTTCCCAGAAAGTATAGTCCCGCAAAACGTCCTGTACCAAAGCTACTGGAGAAAGGCCAGTCCAGCGCCGGTAAAAATGAGCGGCCTGGTCATCCTGGATCAGGTAGGGCTTTCCGTGCAGCTCGCCAAAATACTGGGCGCCCTTTTTTGATACTGCCTTCATGAAATAAAGATAGGCAGCAAAGCCGATCACAAATCCTTCGGGTGGACATTCATGCTTTTCATAATGTTTCAGCAACAATGGAACACAGCGCATTTTCATTTTCGAGCTGTAGTTCATAGTAATGCTGATCCATTGATGTTGAATCAGCGGATTACGGAAACGATCCAATACCCTGTTCCCGAATTCATGCGCGGTGGCCAACGGAAGGTCGTATGGAATAGAAGGTGCGATCTCATCATGCATCACTTCCCTGATAAATGCCGACACGGTATCGTCGTCCATGGCCTGCTTCACCGTTTCACAACCCGACAGAAAAGCAGCGCCACAGCTCAGTGTGTGTGTACCATTCAACAGACGCAGCTTAAGCTCCCGAAATATTTCAATATCGGGTTGGATGACCACGCCGGGATCGGCAGCCGCAAAGGAAAGTACAGACCTCACGTGTTCATCTCCTTCGATCGCCCAAAGCCGGTATACTTCCGACATGGTGAGCAGGGCATCCGAATACCCCAGCTCCTGCTGCAATGCGGCGCCTGCTTCTGCGTCCGGTTTTCCAGGCACGATCCTGTCGACGAGAGAGCTGCAGAAAGCATTGTGTTCTTCTAACCAGTCAATGAATTCATCTTCGAGTCCATTGAGGTGCGCCAATTCGAGCACTATTGATTCCAGTTTTTTCCCATTATCGGGAATAAGTTCCGTGGGTATGATGATCATTCCACTATGCGCACTCCCACCAAACGCCCTGAACCTTTCATATAAAAAAGAGAGAAGCTTACCCGGAAAAGACGTTGGAGGGTGACGGCGGATGTCCTCGTTTACGAGCTGTATGCCTACTTCGGTAGTATTGGAAATGATCACCTGCATGTGTGTGCTATGTGCACATTCGAGAATTTGCTCCCATTCCTCGTGCGCACTTAATACGCGGCTGATGGAAGAGTTGATGATGTTCTCTTCCATCTTCTGACCATTTTCGAGGCCGCGCACGCACAAAGTGTAAAGGCCATCCTGCTTTTCGAATGCGGATGCATCACCCTGCGATGTCGACTTCACCACAACAATGCGGCCATTGAACAACCCCTGTCGGTTCGCCTTATCAATGAAATAATCGGGCAGGCCGCGCAACAATACGCCCGTTCCGAACTGCAATACTTTTTCCGGCAGTTCGAACAGTGACTCATCCGGCACTACCAGCGCAGCATGCGTGATATTCTTCAATGTATATCTTGACAGCATCATATTCAATACTTTAATTTTTATCGGGATGCCAGCCGCCTTTGAATAGCCAGTCAACCGTTATTTCAGAAATTCCCGGAGCGCCAGGCGCCGAGCGCAAATTATTTTTGAACCACGCATAGTCGCCGCCCTGCCTGTGACAGTCGGCATAATACACTCTTCTTCCCCACTGCAATTGATTGCCGGGTACGAAATAAATATCGGTATCGGCCATGTGCGAAGAGAACTCACAGCCTAGAAGATAAAATTGCGCCTCACGATGGTACCTTCCCAACCTGAATCCTTCATACCCATCAAAGCTGCAGCTTTTTAGAATCGTTTTGAAATCCGCATTGCCGGTTCCGTCGTGCCAGATGCTGGCGGGGCCCGTATTGGCGAAAAACCTGCAACGCTCGGCCCATGCCCATCCACGTGGACAATAAAAATCAACACCGCCTTCCATCAGGCAATCCCTGAAATAGAACATGCCATTCACAGTATTCCAGGGACTCACAGTGTCTCCCGCATAAGCGCGAAACCTGCAATTGACCGCCTTGAGTCTCGTGGTGCGCATCGAGCGAAGCGCCATTTGATGACCAGTATTCGTGATCATCTTTTTCCCCGTTGGATCGGAAGCGCAACTCACGGTACGCGGCTCCTTTTGATTAAACCCATAATCATTAGCTATAGTAAGGTTCAACAAAGTAATATCGTTCCCATCGAGATTCAGGGTGGCCGCGCCCCAATCGTCCTTGTGATCGCAACGCCATTCGTCGCGCGCAATATCCTGCGTGATGATCGTACTATCGCGGTTTTCACCTTCCAGAATGATGTTATGTTTCGTAATGAAGATCTTTTCGTGATAAACGCCGGGCCGTATGAGAATGACGCGCGGAGCAACAGCCGAATCAGAAAGGCTATTGATAGCCGCCTGCAAAGAATTGAAATCGCCCTTACCGGTGATATCAACCACGATCTTTTTGCCCCCCTGCCTTCCTTGTACAGCGCTGCATCCGTAAAAGACGATTGTGAAAAGCAACAAAAGGGAAATATGATATGGTAAGCGGCTCATAGCTTGTTCTTCGTTTTCCACTCAGGGTATTCTTTCTCCAACAATTCTTTTGGCCAGTTTCCATACCAGCCGTAGCCTGTGCGCCGTTCGTTTTCAATTTCGCTTACCGACCATTTCTTTGCTCCATCACGGCCGCAAAAGAATGGACGATTGGTATCAATATCATAGAATCTTGCCCAGATGGTTGAAGAGGCATCGGCTCGGACAATGCGGTCCCTTCCATTTGGCTGCGAAGGATCCGTGACGTCAACAAAAGCATAACCATCGATCTTTGACGATTCCAGCCATCGGACAGCAGCAGTGATCGATTGAATGATCGCTTCCGAAGGATGATCTATCCTCATAAGGAATTCAACAATGCCAACCGTTTCGTCACCACTCAGGGAAACGAGCTCAAAGCTCCTTGCCTTCGCCGGCCGTAATGTATTCCTGTCATATTGTGCACACCAGGCGGTCAATTTTCCGTTTCTTTTGATCTGGGTTTTGAGAATGCAACTGATACCCTTGTAAACGGCTTTTTCTGACGGAAGCACAAGCCTGTCGCCAACAACCTCAAATCCATTCTTGCGGTGCGCCACATCCCAAAGCACCGACAGGGCATTGATCATGGCGTTATCGTTATAGGTGATCTCGCTTCTGTAGAATGACGTGTCGGGATAAAATTGCGGAAACCCGCCATTGGCATATTGCATTTTCAATAAATAGCTGATGCCGTTTTC
>DATMHB010000151.1:0-4757 GCA_035555175.1 Flavisolibacter sp.
AGGGGACAAAAAAACACGAGAACAATATGGACAAAACGCTTCAAAGCAATCGGGAGGAAATTACAAAACTTGGTTTACGATGTCAAGTGCCTGCCAACTGGAAGATTTCCTTGAGGTTCCTGCCAAGTCCATCATAATCGAGCCCGTAACCTACAACAAATTTATTCGGAATTCTAAAGCCTAAGTAATTGATCAGCAACGGAAATTGCGTCGCCTCTGGTTTATGTAACAAAGCCGCGATCTTCAAAGACCTGGGTTGCTGGTGGTCGAGCTTGGGTAGGAATTCGTTCAGGGTCTTACCGGTATCGACGATGTCCTCCAGAATAATGACGTCCCGGTCAAAGAGGTCCTGGTCAAGGCCGATGGAGGTGATCACGTTGCCGCTCGACCTCATCCCCTTGTACGACGCGAGCTTGATGAAGCAGATCTCCGCATCGATGGTCAGGTATTTAAACAGATCGGCCGCAAACATGAAAGACCCATTCAAGATAGCGATGAATAAGGGCCTCTTGCCTGCATAGTCCTTATTCAGCTGGGCGGCGATTTCTTTTACTTTATCCTGTATGACCTGTTCCGATAAATAAGTATCAAAGGTTTTGTCGTGCAGTTTAATTGGTGGCATTAGCGCTTCTTTTGTTAATGCGTAATTGCTGTCCGGTTTTAAGGTCAATGCTCTGAAGATCGTTCCACTTCATTACGTCATCAATACTAACGGCATATTTTCTTGAAATCGCGTAAACTGTTTCTTTGGACTGAACCGTATGTACAATGAAATCATCACCGGCCGTCAATACTGCTTCACTTAACGATTGCTGTGAAGCCTGTGCGGCCCCTTCCGTCACCAGTTTGGGCGTAGCTACCGCCCTGCTTTGAAGATACAGACGCTCTCCCACTTCGGGCTGCATACCCGCCTTGAGAAAATTCATCTCCATAAGGTTCTCGATCCTGATGCCTTCCATTTGTGAAATGTCATGGACCGTTTCACCCTCTGCAACAATATGAAATTCGTTCGCGCCCTGTTTTCTTTTGCGCTGCAGGAACATGAGGCCATCCTTCGCAGCAACATCAGCCGGCTTCATGTCATTGAATTCAAACAATCGCGAAATCGAGATATTATTTTCATCGGCGATCTTGAGATAGGCAGTGCCTTTCGATACGAAGATCACGCTGGTTTCATTGATCCTGAAAACACCGGAAGGATAGTTCACTGTCTTTTGAACGAGTGGGGTGGCTACAAAAGTTGGCGTCGTCTCCGTTCCGGTCTTATCCGTGCCGGCACTTACCCACGTCGCATTGTTGTCGCCAGCAGGTGCATTTTTATTCAATGCGATCAGTGTATAATCTTCCAGGTCGTAGTCTTCAATCAGCTTGATGAGGATCTGAGCGTATTTCGGGTTGGTAGCATAACCGGCTTTTTTCAAACCAAATGCCCATGCTTTATAATCAGTAGGATCCAGCTTGAAAAGCGAAGCATAATAAGGCCGGTTCTTTAAAAAATCAGAATGGTCTTTATAAGAATCTACAGGATCGTCGTATTTGCGAAAGCATTCGCCCTTTGCATCATCGTCGTGGTAAACAGTGGCTCCGGTCCACTCACCTTTGCATTTAATACCAAAATGGTTGTTGGATGCAAGCACCAGGTCACTCGTTCCCGCGCCGGTTTCATGAATACCCTGTGCCAACGTGATGGCAGCAGGTACACCCGTACGGATCTCTTCTGCAATAGCAATGTCTTTGAACCTGAGAATATAGCTTCTTACTGTTTCGGAAGACTGCGCGAAGACGAGATTGCCGGCCAAAGCAAACAGGAAGGTGAACAGCAGCTTGTGTTTTTTCATGGATGTGAGAGGTTTAGTGGTTTGTACTGGTCAGTGCTTTCTCATGATCATCAGTCCATCGCGTACGGGTAGCAGCAGTTTTTCGACTTCGGTTCGTTCAGTTACATAATCATTGAATTGCTGTACGGCCCTGGCCGCTTTTCCTTTGATCTCCTTCTCCAATACCTGACCGTGAAAGAGCACATTATCCGCTAAAATAAAACCGTTTGTCCGCACTTTGGGCAAAACAAGGTTAAAATAATTGATATAATTTTCCTTGTCTGCATCAATAAAAACCAAATCCCACGTTTCGTCTAATTCACCGATTATTTTTAATGCGTCGCCGATATGAAGAATAATCTTTTGTTTTAAAGGCGAGCGATGAAAATACCCTTCTGCAGTGGCCGCGTCGTCTTTTCTGAGCTCAATCGTGTGCAATTGTCCGTCGGGGGCCAGACCTTTGGCAAGACAGAGCGCGCTATAACCGGTAAACGTTCCGATCTCGAGAATGCGCAAAGGGCGGAGCATAGTGCTCACCATGGTAAGGAAGCTTCCCTGCACCTGACCGCTTAGCATATGCGCTTTTTCGTGATGCGCATAGGTATAATCAGATATTTCTTTCAGCAGCGGATCTTCAGGTGTTGTATATCTTTCAGCATATCTCTGTGCTAATGGATCAAGGATTTCCATGTTGCAAAATTGCTTCAACTTCGCGAGAAACGGACTGCGGTTTTGAAATGAGGAAAAGCCCAAGGAAAACAAGGAGGCCATTAATGAGGATCAGTTCAAGCCCGATCTCGAATTTGCCGAATAGCTCTTTCTGGTATTTATCGATCACGTAGCAAATGGCAGGCGCAAGCAGCGCAATGAGCGGAACGAGACGATCGCCGACCTTTCTTTTCGTTAGAATGCCAAACGCAAAAAGGCCGAGTAATGGCCCGTATGTATATGTGGCTACCTTCAGAATCACGCCGATCATGCTGGAACTGTTAACCCATTTAAAGATCATCACAAACAGTAAAAAGATAGCGGCGAACACGAGGTGTACGGTCTTGCGGATGCGCTGCCGTTTCTTCTCATCCCAGTCCTCCCTTCTTTTCAACCCTAGTATGTCGATACAGAACGAAGATGTCAGCGCCGTAATGGCGCCGTCGGCGCTCGGAAACAACGCGGAAATCAAAGCAATGATGAAGATCACGGAAATGATGGAGGGCACTGCCTGCCCGAGGGCAATGGTCGGAAACAACGAGTCACCAAGTACGTTCTTTCCATCCAATATAAATTGATTCACTGAAGCCCCATTCTGCTCCATGCTTTGGTAATTTCCCCCTTTATCCAGTGAATAAATGTATAGGAGTCCGCCAAGGAAGAGGAACAGAAGGACTACCGCCGCCTGGATAAAAGAAAACGTTATCATATTCTTCTGCGAATCCCTGAGGTTCTTCACACTGATGTTCTTTTGCATCATCTCCTGGTCCATACCCGTCATGGTGATGGTAATAAAGGCGCCGGCCAGGATCTGCTTGAAGAAGTTGACCTTGCTGTTGGGATCCCAAACAAATAAGCGCGTGAAGCCATGATCGGACAGCCGTGAAATGCCATTCCCGAATGAGACCCCCATTGTGCTGAGAATATAGATCACGCAAATGACAAGGCCGAGCAACATGCACGTGGTTTGAAGGGTGTCGGTCCAGACAATGGTTTTAACGCCACCTTCAAACGTGTATACAAGGATCATCACAAGGATGATCAGTGTGGTAAGCCAGAAGGGAACATTCCATTGCGAGAGAATAGCGCTCTGCAGGATGGCCACCACCAGGTATAGGCGGGCAGTGGCGCCCAATGTGCGTGACAGGATAAAAAACGAAGCGCCGGTTTTGTACGAAACAAAGCCAAGTCTGGTGCTCAGGTAATTGTATATGGAAGTTACATTGAGCCGGTAGTACAGAGGTAAAAGGACATAAGCAATGAGAAAATAGCCAATAACATATCCGATCACGATCTGGAAATAAGTAAATGCTTCATAGCCCCCCGCAGCCACGGGTCTGCCCACGGCGCCTGGAACGCTAACAAACGTGACGCCGCTCAGCGAAGTACCGATCATCCCGAAGGCAACGAGCATCCAGTTTGAATTTCTGTTGCCAATGAAAAAGCTTTCATTGTTGGCATTCCTGGACGTGTAATACGCCACTACAAGAAGAAGAACAAAATAACCTATCACAAAGGAAAGAAGCAGGTAGGGCGACATAAATTATTTTTTTGTAAACATCACGGTGCAATTACAAACCATTTTTTGAAGATAGAAAAATTTGGTTTCCTTTTGCTCTGAAACCGATGACCATGATGAAGATTAACAAGTTGGCCATCTTCTGCGGATCAAAAACGGGACGCGACGAATTGTATGCAAGGCACGCTGAAGAATTAGGAAAACTGCTGGCTCAAAAAAAGATCGAACTGATTTACGGAGGCGGAAAGAAAGGCCTGATGGGGATTGTAGCCGATACGGTGATGCAAGATGGCGGCATTGTGCGCGGCGTCATTCCCCGTGTGCTGGTAGACTGGGAGCACCAGCATGATAATATCAGCGAGCTGTTTGTGGTGGACGACATGCACGTACGCAAAAGAAAAATGTACGAGCTCTGTGACGCTGCCATCATTCTGCCGGGAGGCTTTGGCACAATGGATGAACTGTTCGAGATCCTTACATGGAACACGCTCTCCATTCACGACAAGAAAGTATTCATTCTGAATTCAGGCAATTTTTATCATCACTTGCTCGAGCACATGAGATTCCTGGCAGCAGAAGGATTTTTATGGGAGCAGCTCGAAACACAAATGACCATCCTGTCCGAACCAAAAGACATACTTCATCATCTCTGATCATCAATATGCTCCCCTGTGGCCCTGGAAGAGCGGCACATTGAAGCCCGCGCGAATAAT
>DATMHB010000152.1:0-3471 GCA_035555175.1 Flavisolibacter sp.
GGGTTATAATCCGCCCTTAAGTTTTATTACCAATGGAAGCAGAGAAAATACTGCTCTTTATGAGGCCCTCGTTCCGAATGCCGGCATCACCTGGGAAGTGGCGAACCAGGCAAACGTGGGATTGGATGCAACGTTACTACAGAACAAACTCACGGTTACGTTTGACTATTTTGATTACCGCCGGTCCAAAATTCTCTGGCAGCGCAATGCTTCCGTACCAACGTCAACAGGCTTGTTTGGCCTGTTGCCGAAAGAGAATATTGGAAGGGTAGCGAATAAAGGTTATGATTTCAGTATCAATTACAGCAACCTGCAGGGAAAGGTGGCATACCAGATCGGTTTGAATGGTGGCCATCAGAAAAACAAGATCCTTTTTTGGGATGAAGTGCCCGGTGATCCTGATTACAAGAAATCGACCGGAAGACCTATCGGCAGCAGTACCTATTATCAGGCCATTGGCATATTCTCCAGCGTTTCCGACATTGCCAAGTATCCTTATATGGCGAGCCTTAATCCAAAACCAGGTGACATTATCTATGAAGACGTGAATAAAGATGGAAAAATAGATGGTAACGACCAGGTTCGCAATGACAAGTCCGACATTCCTACTTTTACTGCAGGACTCACCTTCGGTCTCCAGCTCAGGGGTTTTGATATCTCGTTCCTCGTGCAGGGTGCTTCAGGCGCGGTGCGCTACATCAGCACTGAATCAGGAGAGATCGGCAACTTCCTGCAGTCATTTGCGGAGAACAGGTGGACACCTACCAACCCGAATGCTTCAGGGCCACGCACTTTCAACCGGAGTAACGAATATTGGGTTGGCGGAAATACCTATTTCCTCCATAAAACGGATTATATAAGGCTGAAGAATTTCGAAGTCGGGTACAGCCTGCCGCAGAATGTAATGAAAAAAGCAGGATTCCAGAACCTGCGGGTGTACGTAAACGGATACAACTGGCTTACCTATAGTCCGGACATGAAAGACTTCGATCCGGAAATGGGAACTGGCAGCGGACAGGGATACCCGCTTCAAAAAATTATCAATTTCGGTGCATCTGTCACCTTCTAAAATTTGCTGTATGAAACGTATTTATTGTATCATCACTTTCATTGCACTAATAGCTGCGACCTCGTGCAAGAAAGACTTCCTGAATGTTCAACCGCTCGATAAATTTTCGGATGAAGCTGTCTGGAAAGATCCTGCGCTTGTACAAACTTTTGTCAATAATATTTACCTCGGCATACCCCATGGCTTCAGCAACATTATGATGTCATCGCTGGTTGACGAAACAATGTACAATGCTGATTTCGGAAGCAGCAACGTCACCAAAAGCATGCTCACGCCCAGCGACTATGGAATTTTTGATGAGGGATACTGGACGGGGAACAGGCAACGGGGCATGAACTGGAGCATCGTGTATAAATTTATAAGGGCGGCAAATATTTTTTTCGAAAAGATCGACAAGGTGCCCTTTGACAATGTTGCCGATAAGAACAGGCTCAAAGGAGAAGTATATTTTTTACGCGCCTACCTATATCACAACCTTGTGTCGATGTATGGCGGCGTACCGATCATTACAAAGGCCTACACACTCACGGATGATTTCAACGCTCCGAGGGAAACTTTTGAAAACAGTATTAAATTCATTTCAGGACAGCTCGATTCAGCAGCGGCATTGCTGCCTCTTGTTTACGCGGCCAATGATAAAGGCCGGGCTACAAAAGGTGCAGCACTTGCGTTGAAGTCGAGGGTGCTTCTGTATGCTGCCAGCGATCTTTATAACACGAACGGGGCGTGGGCCGGCAATTATGCGCACAAGGAACTGATCGGATACACGGGAGGCGACCGCAATGCCCGCTGGCAGGCCGCTAAGGATGCAGCAAAGGCCGTGATCGATCTCGGCGCATATGCGCTGTACAAGCCCAACCCTGCAACACCTGAGGAGGCTACAAAGAATTATGGTGACATCTTCCTGTCAAAGGAAACTTCGGAAGACATTTTTGTCCGTTATTTCACGCCCAAGGTGGATGAGAACTGGGATGGCTATAATCCGGGATTGTACAACACGCCCAATGGTTGGCATGGTTGGGGCAGCAACACACCTATTGGCCAGATGGTTGATGCTTATGAAATGAACACAGGCGTTCCTTTCGATTGGTCAAATCCGGCAATGAACACACAGCCGTACAAAAATCGTGATCCTCGTTTTTATGCTTCCATCAATTATGATGGAGCGGTGTGGAGACCAAGACCCAAAGATGTTGCAGGCATTGATCCCATAGGCATTGTGCAAACCGGGTATTACGAAAAACCCAATGGCTCACTTGTTCCCGGCCTTGACACCAGGAACAGCCCGATTGAAGACTGGAACGGAACCTATACGGGATATTTCATGCGAAAATTTATCGACCCCACCATCGACGCACAATACACCAAGCAAGACCTTCCATGGCGGTACATCCGGTATACGGAGGTTCTGCTGAATTATGCGGAAGCGTGCCTGGGTCTGGGTCAGGAAGCTGAAGCAAAACAGTACATCAATATGATCAGACGTCGCGCAAAGATGCCCGATATTACCGAGTCCGGCCAGGCGTTAATTGACCGGTACAGGAATGAACGGAGAATCGAACTTGCGTTTGAGGATCACCGTTATTTCGATGTCAGACGCTGGATGCTCGCACCGGCAGCCTACGCCGATGCAAAAGGTATTAGTATCAGGTACAAAATAGATGCGGCCGGCACGGTCATTTCAGGACCCGTTTATTCGGTGATCACGGCCCAGAC
Organism: Flavisolibacter sp.; assembly: GCA_035555175.1. Lineage (GTDB taxonomy): Bacteria > Bacteroidota > Bacteroidia > Chitinophagales > Chitinophagaceae > Flavisolibacter. Next base: position 2,786 of record DATMHB010000152.1, read on the forward strand.
AAGAAACTGGAACCCCCGGTTTTATTTTTTCCCGATCAAACTTGATGAAATGAATAGAAACAATAAGCTGATCCAAAATCCTTTGTATTGATCTCACAAAGCGACTGAGCTGCCTTAGTGCAGCTCAGTTTTTTTCAGCAAATTAATCTCATCAAAAATTGTATGCCGACGAATACCGATATGCCCGCTTGCAAATCCTTTATCATTTCTTTGTTCATTTCCCTTGTGCTTCAAGTTTATTTTTCAAGTGCTCATGGACAAACGCCAGGCAGCCGTTCGATCTTATTTGATGATGACTGGCGGTTTTTTCGCGGTGGTGCACAGGGTGCAGAAAATATATCGTTCGATGACAGTAAATGGCAACATGTCGATCTTCCTCATGACTGGAGTATAGAAGACCTCCCGGGCAAGAGTTCTCCGTTTTCAAAAGACGCCATCAGCCAGGTGAGCGGCGGATTTACAACTGGTGGCACCGGCTGGTACCGCAAATCTTTCACGCTCCCATCTTCTTCACAGAATAAGCGCGTGCTGCTTCAATTCGAAGGCGTTTATATGAATTCGGAAATCTGGTTGAACGGCCATTCTTTGGGACACCATCCTTATGGTTACACTTCCTTCTGGTTTGACATCACACCGCACCTGAACGCCAACGGTAAAAATTTGCTCGCGGTGAAGGTGAAGAATGA
>DATMHB010000153.1:0-2712 GCA_035555175.1 Flavisolibacter sp.
ATTTTATATAACGCTTGATCTCTCGGTCCGTATCTCTTTGCTTGATCCTCTCCCTTTTGTCGTGCAATTTCTTTCCTTTCGCCAGTCCTATCTCGATCTTCGCCAGGTTCTTCTCATTGAAAAAAAGGCGGAGGGGAACAATGGTATAACCCTTCTCCTTCATCTTTGCCTGGAGCTTTTTTAATTCCCGGCGGTTCAGTAGCAATTTTCGTTCCCGAATTGGATCGTGATTGTTTACAGTTCCGTGAGAATATTCAGAAATATGAAATGACCTGATCCAGAGTTCGCCTTTTTGAAAAAGACAATAGCTGTCGTTAAAATTGGCCTTTCCCTTCCGCAGCGACTTCACTTCGGTGCCGGTCAGCACCAGTCCGGCCACATATTTATCATCGATATGATACTCGAAGAACGCCTGCCTGTTCCTGATTTCCATTAATCCTCTCCTTTTTGATCAAACCGGTAAATCATAAATTTTTTCTGCCGGTATAAAGGTCCTAATAACATGCGTCATCCATAAAAAACCAAAATGGCGCGCGTTGGTTCCATTCTGTGTGCAATGGAAAAGTATTTCAGTTTTTGCGGCCAATAGTGTTTCCTGAAAACCGTTAACACGAAAAGCCGCATCAACCAATATACATTAATTCTTAAAAAGCGTGAGCAGTGTAGCGATCTTTTGCCTGAGGTCTTTCCTGTTTACGATAAAGTCGAGGAAGCCATGATCCAGAATGAACTCACTCCGTTGAAAACCGGGCGGCAGATCTTTCTTAATTGTTTCTTTGATCACTCTTGGCCCTGCAAATCCAATGAGTGCGCCGGGTTCAGCTATATTAAGGTCGCCGAGCATTCCAAAGGAAGCAGAGATGCCGCCGAATGTTGGGTCGGTAAGCAACGAAATATAAGGAATGCCTGCATCTGATAGTTGAGATAGTTTACCACTTGTTTTCGCCAGTTGCATCAGCGAGAAAGCGCTTTCCATCATGCGGGCTCCGCCGCTTTTGCTGATCACCATGAACGGTGTTTTCTGGGCTATGCAATAATCAACGGCGCGGCTGAACTTTTCGCCCATCACGCTTCCCAGAGAACCGCCGATGAATTCGAAATCCATGCAGGCTATCACGATCTCTTCGCCTTCTATCTTTCCTGACGCCACGCGCATGGAATCCTTGAGGTCTGTTTTTGCCCAGGTTTCTTCCAGACGTTTCTGATATGACTTCAGGTCGGTAAATCCAAGAAAATCCTTGGAGCGGATATTTTCAAACAGTTCCGTATACTCGTTATTATCAAACAGGATCTCGTAATATTCATTGCTGCCGATGCGGTGATGGTAGCTGCACTTCGGACAAACAAAGAGCGCTTCCCTGAGATCGGTAACGGTGCAGATATAATTGCACTCAGGGCATTTTGTCCAAAGCCCTTCGGGTGCTTCTTTTTTTTCTGATGAAGGGGTGGTGATCCCCTTTTTCAAACGCTTGAACCAGCTGGTCTTGGATTCCTCCGTCCTACCTTCTTCTCCTGCCAGGTTGGCGTCAAAGTCTTCGTATTGTTGATTCATCAGCTATGGTTGATTAGCTACAAATATAGGAATTGAGGGAGAGGCATGAGCAAAAGCAAAGTTCGAAAGTCAAAATTCAAATCGAGGGAGGCCCGGACGGGGCAAAAAATTAAATGCAAACACGCTGGCTACAACGAACGCATTCGAACCGCCTTTGCATGTTCTTTGCGTTTCAACCTTTAATGTTCGCCCCGCGTCGCTAATGAGTTATTGAGGAAGAGCGCGTTGCTGCCCGCGAGACACGAGGCCGACCAAAACTAAACCATTCTCGCTTTGCCCATCTTTGTCTAAAGGCCTTTACGTTCTTTGCATTTATTTTCTCATTCCGTCCGCAAGCATTTTACAGGATTCATCAGGGCGGTGCGCAATGCCTGATAGCTGATGGTGAAGATGGCCACGGCAATGATGGCAAGACCCGCCAAAATAAAAACACCAGGACCCACATCAACACGATACGCAAAGCTGCTCAACCATATATTCATGGCCCACCATGCCAGCGGGAAAGCAATTACGATAGCGATGAGCACGAGTTTGATGAAGTCTTTCGACAGCATCAGCATGACATGATTCGAAGAGGCGCCCAGTACTTTCCGGATACCGATCTCCTTCGTCCTGATCTCAGCATTGAAGGTGGTTAATCCAAACAGACCGAGACAGGATATCAGGATGGCCAGTCCCGCAAAATACCTCGACAGGAGAGACACCCGTTTCTCTGCAGCATATTGAGCCTGGTAGGCTTCATCCAGAAATTTATACTCGAAGAGGTAGCCGGGATTGAAGGCTTTATAATAATTTTCTACGCGCTCCAGTGTTGACCTTTCCTTTCCGGCTTCAATTTTTGCCATAACCATGGCCGTGTTTGCAGGCTTATAGATAAAGACCATCGGGGCAATGGCTTCGTGCAGCGACGATACATGAAAGTCTTTCACCACGCCAATGATGCTGCAATCTTTTTGCCACATGATGACTTTTTTTCCGACAGGATCGTGCAAGCCCATCGCCTTGATTGCCGCCTCATTAAATACGAGCTTCGTATCCTCCGAACCGTAATCTTTTGAAAAAACGCGGCCCTCCTTCACTCTGATGCCGAGGGTCTCAATCATACCGAAGTCCACCGCGCGCACAATAAAATTCACAAGCTCTTTATCCGTTTTGCCCGG
>DATMHB010000154.1:0-4744 GCA_035555175.1 Flavisolibacter sp.
AGGAAATCAGAAAAACTTTCGACCGATAAGGAATAAAGAAGCTTGCCCCTGATGAACTTGATATTAAAGTCAGGCGTGAATTCGAAGGTACCGTAATTGAAAACAAGGTCCGATCCCTCCGACGCATCCTGAACGCGCAGAGCGGTATGCCCAAAAGTTGAATACAATTCTTCACCGGGTGCGCAGGTAAGGAGACTGATGCGCAGCCCGCATGAGTCGGTTTGTGAAAATGCAAAAATGGAAAGAAAAAAAGTGGCGAAAAAGGTGAACAGCAGTTTTCTCAAAACGTCCTTTTTGTACGCCAAGATAATTAAACACAACCGTATGAGTTGTTAAAGAACTTCACGTGTTTTTCTGTATTTTGGAAAGGATGGACAGAGGGGAAGAAATAAAACGGCTGCAACAAGAGCTCGAAAATTTGCAGGAACGTCTGAGCATGCACGCAGAGGAAATTGCGCGCATGAAACGCCGGCTGGAACAGATCACAGACAATGGAAACCCCGTTCCCGTCGCGCCGAAAAAACTTTCATCCGCCCCTCCATTTTCGCTCGAGAATTTCATTGGCTTGCGCCTTATTCATTTTATCGGCATGGTCGTTCTGGTCATTGGACTATCTATCGGCGTAAAGTATGCTATCGATCGCAACCTGATCTCCGAAGCGATGCGCATTGCGCTTGCCTACGGCGCCGGCCTTCTTCTGTATCTGCTTTCGTTGCGACTCAGAAAAAAATACAATGGGTTCAGTGCGATCCTGTTCAGCGGTGGAATGGCTTCGCTGTACTTCACAACTTATGGTGCACACGTTTACTACAATATGACATCATTTGCGATGGCCTTCGTGCTAATGATCCTCTTCACCATCTATACTGTGATGGAAGCAATCAGATACGATCGAGAGGAGATCGCACTGCTTGGATTGGTCGGCGCCTATGGTATACCATTTCTCATCAGCAACAATTCGGACCGTGCGGACCTCTTGTTTTTATATGTATCCCTCATCAACGCGGGGGTTGTTTTTTTAACTGTAAGGAAAGAATGGAAGATCGTGACGCGTTTGGCACAAACTGTGACGTGGATGCTTTTTCTGGCTTGGGCTGCCACAAGGTTTTCTCCTTCAATGCAATGGACGGGCCTGGGCTTCATGATCTTTTTCTTCCTGCTTTTTTCCTTTTCTGTTCTTTCATGCCGCTTTTTTCGAAAGCATCATTTGACTATCAATGATGCGCATCAACTCATCCTGAACAACCTGGCCCTTTACATAGGAAGTCTTTTCATTTTCGGCGTTCCATTTACCGAAAGCAACATTGCATCGATCACACTGGGCCTTTCTTTGTTCACTGCAGCGGAATGGTTTCTTTTCCGCAGCGCCTGGCGGGATGAAGACTATACATCGAGGATGCTGGCGTTCTTTGCGCTGATCCTTTTCATTGTATTTATTGGATTCAACTGGAGCGGCTTTTTTGTTTCGCTCCTCTGGCTGCTGACTGCGGTAGTGATCTTCGGGTGGGGCATAATCAGCAGGTCGGTTACTGCAAGAATGACGGCCATTGTGCTTATCGGCCTCACACTTGGAAAGTTATTGCTGTTCGATTCGCTCCGGTTTACTACGGTACAAAAAGTCATTGCATACCTGGTACTCGGCGTGCTGCTGCTGGTCGTTTCATTTTTTTATCAAAGGTTCAGGCAACAATTATTCAGCGAAGACGAAGAAAAATAAGTCGCGCCTTCGACAACATTTCAAAGTCAACTTTATTTACTGTGCCAGCGAAATGCGTACCTGCAAGCCTGCGCGTGTGGTGGTGATAGGCGCCGTGGTGGCGATCTTGGGGATCACCTTATTCTGCTCAAAGTAAAACTTCAGGTTCACCCGGTTGTTCACAACATAATCTATCGATGGTGCAATTCGAACGACCTTTTGACCCGAAGTACCGAATGCCGTGTTCTGGTCGAGCTTACTGTTGGCTGTGGCATCATCACGGAGGCTGAAGTCCATCCGGAACGTTACATCATTATCGAGCTTCTTTCCGTTTTTTCCGAAGTGAATATTAAAAAAGCCGCGCCTGCGCCAGTCGACGCCGATGGTATATTCGGTTGAGCGGTTTTCAGCCAGCTGATAATCGATCAGGCTGAGGCTGAGCTGACGGCTCTTCTTGTATTCAAACCTGGCCGATAATTGGTTCGTGAATGTTGCATCAATGCCGATCAGTGGCGTGAATTGTTCGGTGATGGATACATTGGGAACAAGGAAGAAGGGCACATAGTTGCCAGTGGCTGTATCGATGAAGGAAGGATAGCCCACATGAGCAATATCCTCGAATAACAGTGCCGTCGTAAAGCTGTTCATGCTTAGCGTGCTGTTGTACCCGTGTCTCAATGTAACGTTGGTGAATACGTGCTCCAAACCGGGCAGCCGGCTAAGACCATTATACGAGATATTCCAGTTCGGCTTCGGTAACAAGCGCGAAAATGGATTTGCCCGTAGATTCGGATTTGAATTTTTTACTAGCTCCACGGTGGTAGGATCTTTCTTGGTATAAGCAGCAATGAACGCGGGGATCAATACATCCTGAGCATATCTTCCATACCCTTCGACATAACCGTCGGGGCCAGGCGTTGCTGGATTGGGAACGTACACATTCTTTTTTCCGAGACGCTGCGAAAGGATCGCACGATTGGCCTCGAACTGACGGAAGGTTTCCGATAATTCGTTCGGATCAAATTTCGTAAACAGTGTTTGATACGAAATATAACTGATGCTGAAACTACCCGCCGCATATGGATTGTACCGGTGTAGTCCAAAATTATTTGAATCTTTCGTATCCTTATACAGCTCGGAATAATTCTTGTCGAATGTTCGGTCGAGCGTAACATCGATCGTCAGGTCACGGATCGGCATAAGCTGTGCGGTAAAATTAATATGCTGATTATACCGCTGCTGTATAAGCGAATTAAACAAAGAATCGGTGGATAGCAATCCTCTTCGACCAAGATGATTGATATCGCTTGTATCGGGCTGGTATCCCAGCACATATTTCCATCCGGGCGCATTGCTTCGCGGGTTCATGCCCAATATTCTTGCACTGTCCATAAAACCTGGCAGCAGTGTCCCCATGTCCTCGTTATACTGTAGGTTGATCCTTTTCAAGGGCGTTAGCAACTTGGCGATGAACCTCGCTGCAGGCGCCACGTACGGCAACTGGGCCGGATTTTTCTTTCTCCCTTTCAATGCCGTATCCTTTGGATTATTTGCCTGAGGCTTGGGCACAGGCGCATCAGTGTAAACCGCCTTAAGGAATCTCCATTTTGTATACAGGCGATCGAAGTCAAGATCGATCACCCCATTTCTTGTCTGCCCATTCAGGAAAGAATTACCAAGGTTGCGGTCCAGGATGGATCCTGCAAACCAGTCATACTTTGCCGTATAGCTTGCGCGCACGTTCGTCCAGTCAAGAAAAGGAATCTTTGCCGTTGGCAGGTTATAGGATAAAGTAGCCTCATGGTGATAATGGGTGTTGCGGCCACCGTCCCAGAAATTCCTTTTTACCGAATCCTTTTTTTCCTTTGTATCGATCCTTCCCGGAGGCTCATCCACCCGCGCATTGTTCACTGCATTGAAATCGAAGCTCAGGGAACGCGTAAGGTCCCAGCGCACACTATAATACCGGTCAAAATAAAAGAACTTGTTGTAGGTCTCCGGCAACTTGAATGAAGTGCCGAAGTTGCGGTTGCGCAATACGCCAAATTGCCGGAAGATATCCGCCTTCACAGAAATGAGCGAAGGCTTGTAATTAAAATTGAAATCACGGACCAGGGCGATCCAGGGCGACCGCGACCTGATCATTTTTTTGAAGGGTTCCACAAAAGTGGGTTGCGGTGCAAAATTATATGCTACCGCGCCCCTCGTGCGCTTGATGTCTTCCAGTTCAATAATGGGAGAGGTGCGCTGCTGATGCACATAATTATAATTGAGATCAACGTTGGAAATATCCCAGGGCTGTGGTTTCTTTCCGTTGGTCTTGTTCTTTTTTACGTTCGTAAAGTTCACCGTCTTGATGGTGGTCTCATCTATTGCATCGGTTCTAATGGAATCTGACTGTTGTTTCGTTGGTGAATTGTTGATCTTGTCCTGCAGTTTGATGTCTAGGTCAAGCGGATCGAATTCCGGTTTGCTGATCGTCTTGCTAATGCCTGCATAAACCGGTATCTGCAATGCAGCCCCCTTCGGTACCAGCTTCCCCAGATCGAGGTTCGTGCTTGCGTCATAGGTGAGATAGTTTTCTTTGCTGCGATCGTTTACGCCCTGTTCCAATGTTCCGAAGCCTACGCTTCTATAACTACCGCTTACAGTAACGCTTCCCAGATCAGCCAATCGCAGATCAACGCGGCCGAGCGCGGCCCATCCGCCCTGCTCGTTTAATTTTGATAACCGCAGCTCGTCGAACCAAAGTTCAGTGCAAACCGTTTCAAGTCGCGCATTCTCCACCCCAAGAAACATCCCGCGCACTTCACCAAGGTTCGGGTTACCGAGTATCGCATATGTTTTACCGTCTGCAGCCTTCTCTGAATAATAATTTCTTGCGCCCTGAAAGTTGCGCCTGATCTTGAGCTGGGTCAGCTCCTCAAGATCAAAATCAAGATTATTGGCCTCCGGCCATATCCTCAACGAATCTTTTTCCCCCCACCTCGTCATTTTCAGCGGTATCCTGATCTCGTAATAATTGCTCACAAAATCATTACCTATTCG
>DATMHB010000155.1:0-3892 GCA_035555175.1 Flavisolibacter sp.
ACCAGGACTGCGTATGCACCTTGAGCCTACTTCGGGCAAGGCGAGAAATGTAGCGCGGCCCGTTATCGACATGCTTTTCCAGGGCGATGGACGAATTCCCATTGTCGCCATCACGGGCACGAATGGAAAGACCACAACGAGCAGGCTTACCGCACATATTGCGCAGGAAGCTGGAATGGTCACAGGCTTTACGACAACCGATGGCATTTATATCAACAATGAGTTGTTGCTGAAAGGCGATTGCTCAGGCCCCCAGTCTGCAGAATTTATATTACGCGATCCTTCGGTTGAATATGCGGTCCTGGAAACTGCGAGAGGAGGAATACTCCGTTCGGGGCTTGCCTTCGACCAGTGCGATGCCGCTATCATTACAAATGTAGCAGAGGATCACCTTGGACTGGATGGAATAGATACGGTTGAAAAGTTGGCAAAAGTGAAATCCGTCGTTGCCGAAACCGTTCGCCCTGACGGCTATGCGATCTTGAATGCGGATGATGACAGGGTGTATGCAATGCGCGACCGAGTTCATTGCAAGGTGGCCTTGTTTTCCCTGCACGCAGACAATATCCGGATAGAAGAGCATTGCAACAAGGGCGGCATCGCAGCGATCTATGACAATGGCTTCATGCTGCTCAGGATCGGCAATCAACTGATCCCCATCGAGGAGGTAAAAAATGTTCCGGTCAGTTTTGGCGGAAAGGCCGAGTTCAATATTGCCAATGCAATGGCCGCCAGCCTGGCGGCTTATACAACGGGCATTAACATGAGTACCATCCGACAGGCGTTGCGAACCTTCGTTCCTTCATCCGAAACGACCCCGGGTAGACTCAACATTTTTGAGTTCAACGATTTCTCAGTAATGGTGGACTATGCGCACAACCCGCACGGCGTGAGAGCCCTGGGAAAATTCATAAAATCTTTTGACGCGCCGGTCAAGGTGGGTATCGTTACGGGTGTCGGGGACAGGAGAGATGAAGATATCATCGCCCTGGGCGAAGAAGCCGCAAGGATATTTGATGAGATCATCATCCGTCATGACAAGGATATGAGAGGCAGAACCGTTGAAGAAGTGGAGGACCTGGTTACGAAGGGGATTGTGAAGGTGAATCCAGCCATACCCATTACCTATTCGCTCGCCGAATGCGAGTCAGTAGCGTATGCATTGGAACATGCGCACGAGAATTCTCTGATCGTTGTGCTCACCGATGATATCGCTTCTGTTTCCAATTGCGTCAGGCAATATCAGGCAAAGGAAAAAGAAAAATCAGACGCGGTCCTCCAACGGGCTGTTTGAAGATGGCATAAAAATTTCTGGAATTTGTCTATTAAAATTTCTAACCAAAAATTGAACATTATGGCAGAGAGTTCAAAAGGTCAAGGCAGTCAGGGCGGAAGCCGTGGCAGCAACAACGGTGGCAAATCTCAAAAAGGTCTGGCATCATCAAATGAGCGCACTAAAAAGGAAGTATCTAAGAAAGGCGGTGAAGCATCTCGCGGCGGTGGTCGCAGCGGCGGCAGTGGCCGTAGCGGCGGTCGCGGTGAATGATCATTTATAAAGCGGATTTGAAAAATGCCTGGCTATGCCGGGCATTTTGCTATCCGCCCGTTTCAGCGTGCGCGGCATCGACTGGTTTTGATTGTGCCGATCCTTTTTGTCTGAAAAAAACAGAGAGCAGGACGATCGCGAATACCGAAAGGAATTCGCTTTGCCAGTTCTCAAACGACTCAAACCACAATTTCGAATGGCCAAGGTATTGAACGGCCGTTTCAACAGGCTGGCCCTTCATCGCCTGCTGCTCATTATAATCTTTTAAGCTGCCATACCAGTGCAAACAAAAGGACAGAAGAAAAAGCAAAAAGAGGCTATAGCAAAGAGAATGTTTGTAAATACTCAGCATGAAGCCGCCTTTCCTCACGGGCCAGGGAGCATCCTTTTTATTAGGGTCAGGCTCCCTGTCAACTTCTTCTTTTTTGTCGGGATCTTTTGACTCGGAAGAACCCTTTTGATAAAGGAACATCGTCAATGTAACAAAGAGCGCCATCTGAAGGAATTCACTTTCCCAATTTTCAAACGTCGCTTCAATAAAATGACCTGAACCAAGATAAGATCCGATGCTCACTTCTGCGGCCCCTCTTTCTTTTCTTTCCGAATTGTATTGTTTCAATCCCGTATAGGCCTGTCCACCAATGGTGACGAAGAAAAAAAGGAGGAAGACAAGGGACAAGCCATTATTCCTCAATAAACTTTTCATGTTGTCGATTTATAAAATAGCCCCGAGACCGTCGGGGCTATTAAGGCTATTTGTTTCCTCTGCCTTTGAGAAACTCTTCGATCTTCTCGCGGCTGTTGCCAACTTGTTCGATGGCTCTGCGGACCTCCTCCGTAGAGACATTTAATTTTTCGGCGAGGTACTGAAGCTCGTATTCTTCAGACCCGGAAACCCTTGAACGGTCGCGGCCGTCCCTCAGATCTTTATCATCTGCCATAGTTCTATTTTCGTTTATTGTTTAAAAATTTATGCCAGAGTTGAGGAGTGGCCACAACACGAATCATGGATCATCGTGGAAATATTGAACCGGAAGCAGACAGAGCGAGAAGAAAATTGTGAAAATTGTGGGAACAACGAAACGGCAGGCCGCACGATTTGAACGGGGAATCGAGATCAGGCACAATCTGTGCAATACACAAAGTCTAAATCATGATTTATGGAAAGAATGAATCAGCAAATGCCAGGAAAAGACAACCGGACATTTGAGTATAACGAAGCAAACGACCGGGCTACGAATATGACTGACCTTGAAAAATGCATGAATAAGCTGGAAGCCCAGGGGTATACAGATCAATATAGAGTTGAAAAAGGGAAGTTGGTGGACGTCACCAACAATAAAAAATATAAAGCAAAGGATGTAAAAGCTGTGAACTTCTTCAGGTTCGAAGGGATCACCAATCCCGAAGACATGTCGATCCTTTATGCGATTGAAACATCGGATGGAAGAAAGGGCACACTGGTAGACGCATATGGTATGTACTCCGACGATGACACTGGTGCCTTCATGCAGGATGTTGAGATCAACAAAAAAACGACGAAGCATTAGTTGTTGCGCTTCCTGCACGGGAGGTGGTGTGAAGATCTGTGCCAAAAGCATACGTTTACGTTACTTTTTTCCTGATCGAAATAAAAAGCCCCGGCGTTGCGGCCGGGGCTTGCTCTCTTTAGATGTATAAGGAGTTTTGGTTCGTCTGCTGAACGCTCTTTTTTAGATGAACAGTACCGATACGGTAACTATAGCTGCAAGGATCAAAGAAACGATTAAGGTTTCGGCAACTTGTCCATTTACCAGTGTAGTGATCTTTTTCATAACCTGAGTTTTAAAAGGGTTTAAAAATTTACTTAGGTTTTCTTAGGATCTGATCAGTATTGGGTTCTTACTGATTTGCTTGAAGCAAGATACGGCGGGTTTGTCCACCTGAGCAATAGGAGATCTACCATTGTAAATAGTGCTATATGATAGGGCCTCAGGCTCACCCCGGTACACATGGCATTTGAGGTAAAAAAAACCCTTAAAAAACAAAAACCGTCTGGTAAGCAGGGCTTACCGGGCGGCTGAATCTGTTCACACCGTTGGTTTAGTTTTCAAGCTTAGGGTAAGGATCAAGCTATAATAAGTTGATTCCCTGTCTTTGGTTTTGGTTTTTCGGATCTGGCAGTGGTCTTTGTTTAGGATCTGGACGCGTTTTGGTTTTTTCTTTAGGATCTGGTTTTTGTTTGGATCTTTTGACTTTTCTCAGATATTGGATAACCCTTTTTCGATGACACAAAGATGCACTGCAGCCATGGGCTTTAAAAATCCCTTTCGATCAATAGAAAGGATTTTTCGATCAATGGAAATT
>DATMHB010000156.1:0-2143 GCA_035555175.1 Flavisolibacter sp.
GTGCCGCAATGATGAAGACGCGTAAACAAATACTCCTGTTTTTTACGGCTATTCTGTTAGTCGCCGTCTTTTTCATGTTGCCGCGAAACCGTACATGGATGGTCAACAGGGCCTTTGTATACTGGAGAGATTTTACGATCCAAAAAAAGCATCTCGACGCTGATTACCGCAAAACAAAACGCTACGATCGGACTATATCTATTCGAAGCAGATCGCCGATTATTTCGGAAGGAAAGGCATCAGCGAAAAAGTATTGGTGCTGCTTCCTCCGTCAGCCTATTTTAAAAACAAAGGACTGAACTATCATGTACCGGAACCAGCTGTATTTTATTACTACACAGGGGTAAAAACAGTTTGGGTGAACAGTGTTGATGCAGCAAAGGCAGACTGGGTGGTTTCGTTCAACGGCATCATCAGAATTGATAGTGTCCAGAATAAAAGAATGATCCAGGACACGATCGCTTCGTATAAAAAATACCCGGTGGCTTTATGACGGCGATATTCATGATCCTGGTGCTCACCGTGCTGCAAATTTTTGCAGGCATTGGATGCCTGGGTCTTTTTCGTCTCCATGTTAGGCCAGCCGTATTCTTTACTCTTTCGCTTTTGACCGGCGTAGGTATCTTTTCGCTACTGCCTTTCCTGCTGCAGCTCTTGTTTATTCCACTTACAAGGCTCAACATTTCATTAGCGATCCTGGCCTGTTGCGTTCTGTTGAATATCAGAACAGCAAGAAACACAGACGCGCTGCGACAGAAGCTGTATAGCATTGATTTCCGCGTTAGGGTATATGAGCTTCCTTTGCTTTTGGTGATCGCTTTCCTGGTTTTTCTCAGTGTGTGGCGATGCTATTATTTTCCGCCAACGCCGAGAGACCTCACTTCGGGCGCGGAGGTGATCGCTACTTACGCTATAAAAGAAAAGACAATGATCAATTCCGTTTTCAGCGTGAGTCTGGAAACAACAAACAATCAGTACAAGCCGCCCTTTATTACCTCGCTGCAGATCATTTACAAGTATGCGGGCTTTGCATTTGGTCAGGTGTGGCTGAGCACTATATTTGTTTCCTTTCTTCTTTTTTTATACTCCGTCTTGCGGCTTCATCTCCACCGCCTGATCGCTGCCTTTCTGCTGCTCTCCTTTTTGGTTATCCCCGAGATGTATGCATATAGTTTTATGGTCTTGTACGACTACAGCAACGCTGTCTTCTTTGCGATCGCCGTATACTTCCTGCTTGCATATTTTAACACAAATAATAAAAATGCCCTTGCTTTTGCCGGCGTGATGATGGCCCTGGCAACCTACACCCGATCCGAGACATTGGTGCTTGCCGTGCTATTGTCAATGGCCATTGCCTGGCATCATATTAAACATTGGGACGGTTTGCTGAAGATCGGCAAAGCCCTGCTGGTGTTTTTATTGCCATCAGTAGCAATTTATGTGGTGACAGTTTTAATATATAACGATTGGTATCTGCCCGCGCCCTATGCGGTGGGCGCATTGATCAACCCGCATCTGCTCAATCCCCTGCCCTTTCTTGAACGCTTTTGGCTGATGAACACGAGACTAATCTTCAGTGAGGACGGCGTTAATTATTTTGCCTATTTTATTTTTCTTTTCCTGTTGGTATTGGTACTCGATCTTATCTGGACAGACCAACCCGAATGGGAAGCACGCAATTGGCTCTTTGCGATCCTGGTGGTTTATATTGGTATGCCCTTTCTCGGCTACCTGCTGCCGTTGATGGACCTTGACAATTCAACCAAGCGGGGGCTTTTCAAAATCTTTCCGCTGATGCTCCTGTATCTGGGCAGTAGTGGCATACTACGGAATTTATCGCATCGGATCACCAAGTGGGAAGAAAATGCCTGATCTTTATTGATGGGCAGGAATATCCCTGAAGATCCTGAAATTTCCCAGGTGCAGTTTCTGAAGCGCATATTGAATGCTTACCCTGACCACACCGGCACCATAAGTAAGACTTCTTTTAAAATTGATTGACGAAGCCTCTTCAAAATATTTGGTTGGACAGGTGATCTCTGCGATTTCAAATCCACAATAAAAGATCTGGGCGAGCAGCTCGTTATCGAACACAAAATCATCCGAATTATTTTCAAACGGCACCGCCTCGAGCACATCGCGG
>DATMHB010000157.1:0-3988 GCA_035555175.1 Flavisolibacter sp.
CCCTGTTTGCCGTTAGCAACGATGACCTGCGCCCTGCAATGACCGGTGTGTATTTCGAGCTGAACAAAGATTCGATCCAGTTCGTGGCTACCGATGCTCACCGCCTTGTACGATATAAACGAACGGATGTAAAGTGCCCGAGACAGGACGCCTTCATCGTTCCCCGCAAACCATTGAATCTTTTGAAGTCCGCCCTGCCCGATAATGATGATGAGATCAGCATCAGCTACAACAGCAATCACCTCTTTGTAAAACATGGCACTACACAAATGAGCTGCCGTCTCATTGATGCGCGCTTCCCCGATTACAAAGTGGTTATCCCCGCCGATAATCCATACAAAATGGTGGTTGTGAAAACCGACTTTCAAAGCGCCTTGCGCAGGGTAAGTGTTTTCAGTAATAAGAGCACCAACCAGGTGGCACTCAATATCAGCGGAAGCGAACTGCAGCTGGCCGCCCAGGATGTAGACTTTTCCTTCGAGGGCAACGAGCGCATGAAATGCCAATATGATGGAGAGGACATTACCATCGCCTTCAACGCCCGCTTTCTTATTGAGATGCTTAATGCGGCCGACAGCAGCGAGGTACGCCTCGAGCTGGCCACCCCTACCAAAGCCGGCATCATCAAGCCAACAGAACTCGATGACAACGAAGAGTTGCTGATGCTCGTCATGCCCCTCATGCTGAATCAATAAATTCCTGCAGGTACATCTCCGCCTTTTTGGGGTGTGACAATTTAAAAGCATAGGCGGCAGAAGACCGCTAAGATTCAAGCATCGAATGGTCTTTGCGTCTGTCCTTCCGGTGCTTTGCGTTTAAGCCTTTGATTGTTGATCGACACCGAACGACCGTATTGGATTCATATTGCAGCTGCTCCGGAAGCCTCTGTTTTTTGGCTTCCCCTGATGTGCTATCTTTATTATCTTATTTTCTCATTCGTTGGTCAGGATGCTGATCCGGCAGTTTTTTTGCTACAACGGCTTGACCCAATGACAGTGTAAATGGGCGCTCATGGACTATGTAGAACTCCGTTCGTTTGACAATTACATAGAGGCCAATATTGTACTGAATATGCTTCAGCATTCGGGTATCAACTGCCATTTGAAGGACGAGAACATCATTACCATTGATCCTCTTTTAAGTCCTGCGCTCGGCGGAATGAAACTGATGGTACACCACGTGCACGCCGAAAGGGCCTGGGATCTGATGGATCGTGCCGAACAGGAATATCTTAAAGAAATCCCCTGCCCCGTTTGCAAGGCCCACCGGCTGAAAGCTGTCAGCATTACGCGCGAGCACAAATGTAAGCTGGCGGCCCTCGCCAGCATGTTGCTCAATGGCCATTCGGTAGAAGTTAAAAAAATTTACCGTTGTGCCAACTGTGGCTACGACTTCAAACAGATCCCAAGGGAAAGAACCTGATAATTGTCAGCCCCCGCTTCATCCTAAACCGTAACTTAGATCAGCTTCCAAAAACAACACATATGTGGCAGAATATCCTTGACCACTTTGAGACGCTTGAACACCGGCCGGTCGAAAGACTTATACTTCTTGTTGCGGGCATGTTGCTCCTGTGGATGATCGAAGGAGCCATTCCATTCATTTCGCTCCAGTACCGGAAAACAAAATGGCGCCACGCATCAGTGAACCTTTCCTTCACCGTCATTCACCTCATCATACATACCGGCTTCGCGGTTTTTATCGTGCTGCTTTCAGACGCTTGCAAAAAAGCCGGTTTCGGGCTGGTCAACTGGTTTCACACCTCGGCATTTTGGACCATCATCATCTCCTTTCTTGTACTTGATTTCTTTGGTGGCTGGCTGGTGCACATGGTACAGCACAAAACAAGGTTCTTGTGGCGGTTTCATATCATTCATCACTCAGACACAAAAGTGGACGTCACGACCGGACTTCGCCACCATCCCATTGAAAGCGTTTTGAGAGGCATCTTTTTCTTGTTGGGCGTTCTCGTTGCAGGCGCACCAATGTATGCGGTCATGATCTTCCAAACGATACTCGTTCTTTCCACGCAGTTTACCCATGCGAATATTCATTTGCCCAAATGGCTCGACACCCCCCTTAGCCTCATCATCGTTTCACCCAATATACACAAGGTGCATCATCATTGGCAACAGCCATATACGGACAGTAATTACGGAGCCGTGCTCAGTGTGTGGGACCGGCTGTTCGGTACTTTTGAACGCCTCGATCCTTCGCAACTGAGGTATGGCCTTGACCGCTATTATCCGGGTGAGGAAGACGAGAATTTCGGAAGGCTGATGAGAAGTCCTTTTGGTAAGCTCGAGTAATTCCTGTGCCGGGCAGTTAATTCGGTTATTTTTTCTACACAAAGCTCATTCGGCTTGCGACTTATCTTCGCAGACATGAAAAGGATCGCGATGATTCCGGCGCGCTATGCAGCCAGCCGTTTCCCTGGAAAACTTATGCAGCAACTGGGTGGCCGCACGGTGATCGCTACCGTTTATCTCGCCACAAAGGCCACCGGTCTGTTCGATGATGTCGTGGTGGTCACCGACAGCGACATCATCGAAAAAGAAATCAAATCAGTGGGAGGCGATGCGGTCAGGAGCAAAAGACAACACGAGAGCGGTACCGATCGAATTGCTGAAGTGGCGCAGGATATGGACGTTGACATTATACTGAATGTTCAGGGCGATACTCCTTTTATACGTAAAGAACCGCTTGAAAAATTACTGGATCTTTTTCATGATGAAAGCGTGATGGTGGGTTCCCTGATGCAGCCCATTAGCGATGAAGCAACCATTGCAGATCCAAACCGGGTGAAAGTTTGCGTGGACCTGAAACTGAATTCCCTCTTCTTTAGCAGAAGCATTATTCCTTACCCCAGGGATAAAGCGTCGAGGCCGGCTTATTACGAGCACATTGGCGTATATGCTTTCCGGAAAAAAGCCCTCCTCGATTTTACGCGATGGCCGGTCTCCCCTCTTGAAAGCGCCGAAAGAATCGAATGCTTAAGATATCTTGAAAACGGCGTTCCCCTCCGCATGGCTATTACGGATTATATCGGCGTTTCTATCGATACACCGGAGGATCTTGAGAAGGCTAAGATGCTTCTCTGAGGCCCGCCAATAAGGATGAACGGCTATCAAAATCGGAATAACTATCGTACCTTAAAATACAATTTCAACAAATGAGATCTTTATTAACTGCTTTCGGTTTGATGTTGCTGCTTGACTGTTCGGCACAAAGGACCGTAGACGTAACCAGTGGAGATACAAGAATAGATCAGAACAGTTTTTTTGTCGTGAATGGAACGCCCTTCGTGAATGTAAAATTTGTAAGTCTGGTGGAGGGCACCCCCTATTTCACCGACGAATGGAGAAAGGGTGTGCTGGTAAGTGAAACCGGACAGGAATACAAAGGCCTTTTGCTGAAGCTTGATCTCTACGAGAATGCAATTCATTTCCAGGATGAAAAAGGTGTAGAGATGATCACGGTTTCCCCCATCAAGGAAGTGGTGCTGACAGATGCCCAGGGCAATAACGCGCGATTCGTGCGCGCATCCAGTGTCAAGGCTAGCATTGATAGCAAATCGGAATGGCTGCAATGGTTGTATTCCGGAACCGCCTCGCTGTACAAACTGTACGACAAGAAATACTTTGAGCAACGGCCTTATAATTCTGCAACGACGGAACAGCACATCAAGACCAACGAGAAATTTCTCGTGCTGGTCAACGGTGTTTTTCTTGAAATAAAGAAATTAAAAGACGCACCATCCGTGCTCGCCGGCAAGAAAACGGAGCTGGAAGAATTCCTGAAGAACAAGGACGATAAGAATGCTTCCGTGGATGATCGCTTTGTGGCACTTATAGAATATTACAACACATTGTTGAAGGAACAGAAATAATTGTCCGGTTATAGCTGCCTATTCCGCCTGGCCATTTCTCCAATGCCAATTATTTTCGTCACGGGACCCCGGGCCGGGGTTAAATTCTTATTGCTAAAT
>DATMHB010000158.1:0-2761 GCA_035555175.1 Flavisolibacter sp.
CCGCTATACTTATGTGAGTCCTGCCATTACAGGAACACTGGGCTATAAGCCCGAGTTCTTTTTAGGCAAAGATGTGATCGATTTTATCTGGGACGCCGATCATCAGATTGTTTTAAATGGCTTTACAGATCTTATGACAAAAGGCGTGACCGACAATGTTCTTTACAGGGTATTTCATCAGAATGGTGAATGCCGCTGGCTTGAATCAAGAGGAAGGAATATGTTTGACGACCCTGCTATCGGCGGCTTTGTGATCAATACCAGGGATGTTACAGAAAGAGTGTTGTTGCAGCAGACACTCGATGAACAGAACAAAAAAAACCAAAAAGAGATCACCATTGCAGTGATCAAAACGCAGGAAAGCGAACGGTCGCAGATTGGCCGGGAGCTGCATGATAACGTAAACCAGGTGCTGACCACCATCAAACTCTATAATGAAATGCTGCGTGACGGCCTGGGCGACCCAAAGGAGTTAATCGCCAAATCCATGCAACATTTGCAGGAGTGCATTGATGAAATACGCAATATCTCCAGGCGCCTTTCAGCACCTACGATCGGTCGTATCAGCCTGATCGATTCTATTAAAGAACTTGTAGACTCCATCAACCTTACCAAAAAAATAGAAGTCAAATTTTCCATGACGAACCCCGAACATTTACCTATTTCGCAGGAGCTCCATCTAGCGATATACAGGATCGTACAGGAAAAATTGAATAATATTATCAAATATGCAGATGCCAGTTTGGTATCTATCAAAATTGAGATCAAAGAAAAAATCCTTCAACTTGTCATCCGTGATAACGGAAAGGGCTTTGATCTGAATAATTCATTAGATGGCATAGGTATTACCAATATGCGTACAAGAGCAGAGAACCTCAATGGCAGTTTTACCCTGGAAAGCGAGCCTGGTAAGGGCTGCGTGGTGGAGGTGAAGATACCGATGGCCCCGGAAACCCCCGGCCCCTGAAGGGGAGGGCAGCGCTCGGAGGCTACACTAAGCTGCATCAGGCTGCAAATGTTTCGAGCAGATATATAGTTCAGGATGATAGTGGCTGGATGATAGATGATAGAAGGTATCATTCAATGATTTCTATACGCAACAAACCCTCGAGCTTTCGAGGGTTTGTCTTAAATAATGTATGATGCACATAAACTACCGTCAACTGTCATCTATCAACTATCATCAATTTCCGTAGTTCAGCTGCGCTGAATGGAGGTCCTGCGCGCTGCCCTCCCCTTTAGGGGCGGGGGTTTACAGCTCCCTGATCTTTATATTCCTAAACCAAGCTTCACTGCCGTGGTCTTGCAAAGCAATATGGCCTTTTTTAGTCATGCCGTAGCCGGGAGCGTCCTTCCACTTGCCTGCCATTTTCCTTTTATTCCAGTCTTCGGTCCAGAGGTAGTATTCCACTACTTTCTTTCCGTTGAGCCAATGTTCTACATGGCCTTTATTGACGATGATCCTGGTCTCGTTCCACTCACCTGCGGGTTTTGGTTCAGCTGTTGGTGCAGGGTTCATGGCATAATTGGCTGCAGTATGCTGCCAGTCTTCCAGCTTTTCAGGATAGTCTTTATCGTCGATGATCTGGTATTCGGGGCCGCTGAGGTAAGAATTGGGATATTCTTCAGTAACCATATATAAGATGCCGCTGTTGCCTTTGGGAGCGATCTTCCATTCGATAGAGAGTTCGAAATTTTCGAATTGATCGTCGGTGATCAGATCGGCATGTGTGCTCTTTTCATTCTTATTACCCATACAATAGATGGCACCATCGCTGACCATCCAATCGGTGGAAGGCTTGTTCTGATATACCCGCCAGCCGTTCAGGGTCTTACCATCAAATAAAGAGCGCCAGTCGTCTTTACCAGCAGACATGGCGTTTTGAATACTTCCAGAATTATCTGAATTGCAGTTGATGAATATGACAGCAGCTAGGGCTAAAAAAAGGGAAACAGGTTGCTTCATGAAGGTTGTATTTAAGAGGTGATTATTTTCAAATGTTCAGGGTCCCACTGCATGATCCTGCTTGAGAAATAACTATTGTTACACAACAGGGCCGGCGCTGCTGCACGATAGCCAAAGAGGGCATCCTCTCTGCTAACCGAGCCATTGCGGATGGCTGTAGACCAATTGTAAAAATGATCAAAATGCGCGCCCTTATAACCCTGCTCGGCCGTGTATTCCAGCTTCTCAGGATCCTGCATGATCTTACGATCATACACATAGGCCTTGCCATCCGATGATGTTTTTAATTTATTCAGCGGATCATTAACATCTTCGGTTATGCGATTACGATACAAGGTTACCTTATCCCATTCAACTGTCATGGAACCTTCGCTGCCTACCATACGGAGATAATTGGTGCCACCCGTACCATCCACAAAATTGACACGCAGCGAAAGATTGAAAGCCGGATGAATGGTGGTTTCTGGATAATCGAACATACCCAGCATGATATCCGGTACTTCGCGGCCATCTTTCCAGAACCTTAATCCACCTGTTGCCATTACCTTGTTGGGTCCGAAAGAACCAGTAATATAATGCAGGCTGGAAAAGAGATGTACAAATAAATCGCCTGAAACGCCAGTACCGTAATCGCGGTAGTTGCGCCAGCGGAAAAAGCGTGTAGCATCGAATGGCCTTTTAGGTGCGGTACCGAGAAAGGTGGTCCAATCCACATTTGACGGCGAAGCATCAGCCGGGATCTGATATTGCCAGGCGCCTTCCGGCGACATACGGGCCCAGAAGCCTTCGGCATAA
>DATMHB010000159.1:0-7360 GCA_035555175.1 Flavisolibacter sp.
ATATAGCATTTAACATCTAGCATTTCTCAAAACCTCTACATTCGCTCGCGAAATTCTAAATGTAATGGACGAGAGAACCCTACTGCTCGCAAAAAAGCTGTGGAATTACCATCACGTGAACCACATTATCAAAAAAGCGGATTGCATTCTTGTATTAGGAAGTCACGATATACGCGTAGCGGAAAGAGGCGCACAACTGTGGCTGGAAGGATGGGCGCCGTGGCTGATCTTTTCGGGTGGGCTGGGCCGCCTCACCAAAGAAATGTGGACGGAATCGGAAGCAGAACTTTTTGCACGCGTTGCAATAAAAATGGGCGTTCCCCCGACATCCATCTTAATTGAGAACAGGTCGACG
The DNA here is from genome assembly GCA_035555175.1 of Flavisolibacter sp. Lineage (GTDB taxonomy): Bacteria > Bacteroidota > Bacteroidia > Chitinophagales > Chitinophagaceae > Flavisolibacter. Next base: position 356 of record DATMHB010000159.1, read on the forward strand.
AACACCGGTGAAAATATTGTGTTCACGGGCCACCTCCTTAAAGAAAAAAAGCTCGAGCCGAAAAGCTTTATCGTAGTGCAAAAACCTTACATGGAAAGGAGAAGCTACGCCACTTTTAAAAAACACTGGCCGGATAAACAATTGATGGTGACTTCGCCACAAATCTCTTTTGAAGAATATCCGACGGAAGAAATCCCAATGGACAAGGTGATCCATATAATGGTTGGAGATTTTCAGCGCATCATGTTGTATCCAAAAAGAGGGTTTCAGGTTTACCAGGAAATTCCTGATGAGATTGAAGCAGCATTTCACGAACTCGTTGCGCTGGGCTACACGCATCACCTTATGACAGATTAATTGTCGCCGGTCGGCTGAACTATAGCCTCAATGCACAATTTCTCAACATGGCCATACACAGGATGGAATGTGCAGTTGACCGTCGATCTAGTAGCATGATTCTTGTCAATTCTTCTAAAAAAGAATATGGAAGCAGTTGAGAAATCGGTGAAAGGCAATGCACTCAATATTGAAAAGATAAGAAAGGACTTCCCAATGCTTCAAACGAAGCATAAGGGGAAGGTGCTTGTATATCTCGACAGCGCGGCAACAGGACAGAAGCCTGCGCGCGTAATTGAAAAGCTGAAAAATTTTTATTCAACAGAATACGCGAAGCCGAAAGAAGAACACGAGCTGAGTAAGAAAGTTACCAAGGAACTGGAGGAGACGCGGAAAAAAACAGCCGATTTCATTGGTGCCGGTTCTCCGCAAGAGATCATATTCACAAGAGGCTGTACGGAAAGTATTAACATAGTTGCGACTGGTTTTGCACGGGGCATTTTGGAAAAAGGCGATGAAATACTTATTACACAACTCGAACACCATGCGAATATTATTCCGTGGCAGATGGCGTGTGAAACAACGGGCGCGAAACTGGTAGTGGCACCGATCAGGAAAAATGGAGAGCTGGATCTGGAAGCCTTTGCAAAACTGATCAATACAAAAACAAAACTCATCAGTGTTTTGCATTCCTCTCATGTGATGGGAACAATTCTACCCATCCGCGAAATCACCCGGCTCGCGCACAAAAAGGATATCCCTGTTCTGGTAGACGGAGCGCAATCAGCACCGCACATGCCTGTTAACATGAGGGAACTCGATTGTGATTTTTATACTTTCTCAGGACATAAAATGGGAACGCCTTCCGGCGTAGGAGTTCTTTATGGCAGGAAACAATGGCTCGACAAATTGCCTCCGGGACAAGGTGGAGGGGATATGGCAAGCAAAGTCACCTTCGAAAAATCGGAATATGCCGATCTGCCTGAAAAGTTCGAGGCGGGCACCGCACCTTTCGCGGAAATTATTTCCTTTGGCGCCCTTATCGATTATCTTAACGAGCTGGATATGGAAAAAACTTCGGCCTATGAAAAGGAATTGATGCACTATGCGGAGGAGAAGCTTTCTTTAATTGACGGTCTTACCATCATGGGCAGTGCGGAGGAAAGGGAACCTGTGTTATCCTTTGCCATTGACGGGGTGAAAATGAAAAAACTTGAAAAGGAAATGAGTGATGAGTACAATATTATGATCCGCAGCGGAGATCTGACGGCTCAGCCGTTGCTCGAAGTGCTGGGCGTAAAGGAGCTTGCAAGAATTTCTTTCTGTTATTACAACACGAAAGGCGAGGTCGATTATTTTGTTGCAGCACTTAGGAATTTTTTGAAAAAATAATTCGAATGGCGCTATGGCATGCTGTTAGCCACCGACAATTCTGTCAATTCAATATTTAGCTGCAAAGGAACAATATACCAGATCCCATCTATGGAGGTTGGGTTGTACGGGGCTCGGAGTCCCGTTCTTATTTCTGTTATTGTTTATTAATTAGTTGTTAACGGCCTTTTGCTGGTTTCAATTTGTACTAGCTTGGTCCTACTAAAACGAATTCTCATGAAACGTTTGTTCTTCATCGTTACAGCTTTATTTGCTCTGAATGCGTTTTCTTTTGCTCAAACAAAAGAGAAAGAGAAGGCCAAACCCGGTAAGGTCCAAATGACCACAAAAACGGGAACTCCCAAAATAACCGATAAAGCAGCGGGCGCCACGGGCAACGTTACTGTTACAAAAGTAAAAAAAGACGGAACTGCTGATATGCGATATAAGGAAAACAAAGAAGCAGCAAAAATTACAGCCAACAACTCAACCCACGTGAAGAAGGATGGTACACCAGATAAACGGTACAAGGAAAACAAGAAGAAAGGTTAGGGCAGGACCATTATTCGCCCGTGATGTGTCTCTGTTTTAATCTTTCTCTTGAAGGTTATGGTATACCAATGAAAAAGCGGCAGGTTCTCCTGTCGCTTTGTTTTTTTGAGGAGCGTTTAAAAAAAGAATTGCTCCCTCACGATCTTTCCGTCCTTCACCTCGTAGACCGCAATCTCATCCATCTGCGATCTTCCAGCACCCTTCATGGTGGCGTCAAGGCCCATGGCTACGCTAAAGTAGCGGCCGCCAACCACGGGTTTGCTGCAATATCCACTATGCACTGTTTCCACCATGCTGTTGAACATCTCGCCTTTCTTTTTGATAGCGTCCAATCCCTGCGCATTCTGTAATCCCTGGCCAGAAGCATTGGGCGGTTCGATGCTCACTGCATCCTGTGCAAACAGTTCATCCTGGATCTTGTTCCAGTTGTTTTCTTCTGAAAGCTGATAAAAACGGTCGGCCACTTCCTTGGTGGTCATTACCGCTTCCTGAGTTGTCATGACTTAGAGTTTTGGTGAAAAAATGGACATAGAAGTTAACACAATTAGCGGGCTTTACCATTTAAATTATTTTAATGGCGATCGCAATGCCGCGCGCGATACAAGAACAATTGGCTGACATCAGTTTAGAAGAACACGTTGGCATTCTTTGTGGGACCGGGGGCATGCGCGGCGGTCGGCATTCAGGCTTAATTTGGAGCCATCCAAACTGGCATAGTTTTTTAATCCTTAGCTGAACTAATTCATTATTTATGCAAAATTGGCTTAGGGCACTTATAGCAGGCTACGGCGCTAAAAAGCTCGGTGGTGGCTGTTTCGGAACCATCATCGTTTTTGTTATCCTATACTGGCTGCTGGGCCAGCACTGCTGATCTTCAGAGAATTTCCTGCTTTGGATTTTCGTTCAACATACTCTCGACGGGCACCAGGTTGCTCAAAGATCGGGCACGGTATAAATCATAGCCGTGGCTTTAAAAGCGCACGGCTATTGAAATTTATTTAGCCTTTGTTCCTGAGTTCAGCGTCAGTAACATATTTTTTGTGGCCTTTCTTGTCGACATAATAATATTTGTCGTGCTTGTCTATATAAATCGTTTCGCCACCAGGACCAACTTTGTCCTTGTAGGTCTTGTCAACTACCTTTGATTTTCCTTTCGAAGCAACTTCTGCCGTTTTATGACCAACCTTTTTCGCGCCGGTCTTTACAGCGTGGCCTGCTTTATCCACTTTGCTTTGGGCGAGGGCTGCGGAACTGAATCCAAAAAACAGGAATAATGAGATTCCGATAATCCTTTTCATGACTTAAGATTTTATAGTTATCCAAAGATGTTTGATAGTCACTGTCCATCTAAAACAGTGCCATGCGCTGCCGTTCACAACTGCTTAACATGATCCGAAGGAGAAGACCCCTGTGAAAACAGGGGTCTTTACCAAAACGTAATATTTGCTTGTTAAAAAATCAAGGACAAGATGCTCTAATTAGTTTAATCGGGCAAGAGTAGTACTACATGTGAATCGTGCGCCAAAAACTGGTATAAATGCGCACATCAGTCCGTGTGAGGCCCTTCGAAGTTTTTCAAATCCTTGCTTTGGGTCTTTGTTTTGATGTTTCAACCCAAGAGAACCTTTAGAAAAAGATGCGTAAAGGACAGATTGGTTTAGTTTTGGTCCGCTGGTTGCTGCCGGGCAACAACAGGATCTGTGTCAATAATGAATCAGGAGAGATTGGACGAGCATCAAAGGTTGAAACACAAGAACGCAAAACTTGTCCACCAGCGGCATCGGCTGTCCGGCATTAATGTCTTCAAAAAAAATGGCAGCCAGCGGCTGCCATTAAATTGCGAAGAATAAGATTATTGCAATTCGCCGACCTTCACCAGCCACGCATCGTAGCCCCTGCCATCTGCCCAGGTAAATCCTCCGATCATGTAGCCGCCATCCTGTGTCGTGATCAGCGCATTTGTTTTATCGTCGTATAATGAAGTATGTCCGTACGTGCTTGCACCTTTTTTGTTGCCGTCACTGTCGAATCGCATGAGCCAGCCACTGTAATTGTTATTTGGTCTGAATACATCACCGGTTGTACTGTTGGTGTAACCAAGGGTTAAGAAACCTCCGTCATTGTTGACAGAAGGTGCAATGGAGGTGATGTATTCTTCATTGCCTCCGCCATAGGTTTTGATCCACGATTTGTTGCCGCTTGCATCGAGCTTCACGATCCACTCATCAAGGCTTCCATGATTCAGGGAAATGTCGCCATCTGAACTCTTGGTATTGCCTGCTGCAATGATGCCGCCATCGCTTGTTTTAATAATGCCGTTCAGATAATCATCGCTGCTGCCGCCAAAATTCCGGCTCCACAATTTATTTCCGGATGCATCGATCCTCATGACCCATCCGTCAAAGCTTCCCTTTGTGCTTGAAATGTCGCCATCGCGGCTGTTGGTATAACCCGCAACAGAATAACTACCGTCTGTATTTTTTACAATTGAAGTAAACCAGTCTTCCGAACTGCCGCCGAAGGTTTTATTCCAAAGCTCATTACCGCTTGCATCGATCTTCTTCAGCCATCCATCACGGTTGCCCGATGTGGATGTATAACCTGCGATCAGATAAGTGCCGTCGCCATTTGGGATCATTGCCAGCGCTTTTGCATCTGTGCTTGGTGAAAGATCCTTTTGCCACGACTTCACACCATACGCATCGGTCTTAACCGCCCATGCACGGTTCAATGTATTGTTGAAAGTATAGCCAACCAGAAGGAAGCCGCCATCGGGAGTGGCTGCTGCCGCCATGCCATAATCATCATCGTGGTCGCCATAAGTCTGGCTCCATACTTTTGTTCCGCTATTATCAACTTTTGTAAGCCAGGCATCATAACCCCACCTGGTACCAGGAATGTCACCATTGGTGCTGCGCGTATTACCGGCAAATAAATAGTCTCCGTTCTGGAGCTGTATTACGGCATTCGCAAAATCATAATCAGTACCCCCAAAGCTTTTGACCCAGGCTACTGCTTTATTGTTTGGAATGGGCTCCTGTTTTACCTCAGGGTTTTTTTTGCAGGAGAATAGGCATATCAATGCCAGGGGAAGGAGTAATTTTCGGCGCATGGTGTTTCTGGTTAATTGTTTTGGACAAGGGTTTACGATTACAGTACTTTAAAATTATTGTGCCAAGTGCTCAGCACGCTTAACGTATCAGCGTTTAAACTTAAATTCTACTGCCGGGCTTTTGATATCCCCAAATGTGTAGCACAAAGGCTACAGTGGGAATCTTAATAAATGGCTCTGGATTTGTGATGGAATTTAATGAATAATTGAATTCGAAAAAGGAGGAGTTATGAAATTGAGGATAATTTTTGCCGCCCTGTTTTCAATAGCGATCGTGAAGTCTGAAGCCCAAACAAAAACAAAGGGAAGCAAGGCGGGCACCTCCCGGAGCCAAATGGCGAGACGGGCGGCCGCACCGGCCACATCAACTGCCGTTACAGCAGAATCGTCGCAGAGTTATCCGGCCAAAGGAACTGCAACCTCCAACTATACCATCGCTGATCCGACGATCAATGCGCTCAGGGCAAAGGCCAATGGCGCGGATGTAAAGATCTCCAATTCCGGAATAGTAGGCATGCCGAAACGTGCTTATGGCTTTGCTAATGGACATTTGCTTCTTTCTACCACCAGTGCTACTACCTCGGGGACCATTACAGGCAGCGGTTCGGTGGGTACCGGAAGCAGTATGGGCAGCCTCGGTACCAATGGACCCGCTATGGAGCTCAATGGAAAGAGTCCATATGCCGGATCCGCTATGTGGGGCAATGCAAGAAATCTTTGGATCAGTCGTGGCGATTCGGGCGTAAGGGTGAACAAGACGAATAACCAATAGATATTCTTCACATCAAATACATCAATCATGGAAAAAGACAAAAAAAATAAAAGCGGCAGCTCAAGCAGTAAGAGTGATAAAAACGAATCCTCAGCTGACCGCGGCAGAACCGATTTGCCCGGCTCTCCCGCAAAGAGCAATCGTCAAACCGGCGGCAATGACCGGCACGAGCGTGATGACTCATCAAGGGGCGCGGAAAAGAACACAACTAAGAAAGGCGGCAATAGTGTTTAGGTATTGCTATAGACCGGCCGTTGAGAGACAATGACACGATTAATTGTCGGAGGTACTTACCTGACCGATCTGAAAGCGTGCGGACACCGCTTTCTTGTTGGCAGGTTTTGAAACGGTAAGGGAATTACCCGGGAGAATGTTATTGAAATGAAGTGTTTCTTTATCGAAAAGACGTTCTCCTTTTTTATAATAAAAAACATCAACGGTCACCGAGCGCAAAAGGTCGTCTCCATTGTTGCGGATGGTTACTTCAAGGGATGCAATATTTTTTCTGTTGGCTTCCTGCAGATAGTGTGCATCCATTTTCACTACCGGACCGCTTGGCTGCACCCTTTTTTCAATGGCGGGGGTTTCAACTGGTATTGTTTGGGCGCTCACTGTTTGAGCAGGCGTATCTATGCTTTTTGTTTCAGCCTTTTTAAATGAGCGCGGTATTGAACCAACATGACTGCTCTTTGCCAGCACACGCTCCACAGAATCGATAAATTCATCCACGGATTGTTCCTTATGGCCGGCGGCGCCGGAGGCGGCTTGCGTATATTCAGGTGCAGGCCGGAACTTGTTTTTTGCCGGGGGCTCCGCCACGAAAGCTGCACCCTGAACGTGTGCCGGTTCCTTTTCAACAGCC
>DATMHB010000160.1:0-8345 GCA_035555175.1 Flavisolibacter sp.
TACATCATATTCACTTGTGAGCTGCCGCACACCTGCACCGGCAGGCAGCATCGACGTTGCCTTGAATGTAAATTCCTTTATTGCCACCAGCCTTGCTACCACATCCTTGTCAAGCTCCTGCGCTCTTACCCCTGCCGCATCAACCGCAAAGAAGAGCACGAGTAAAAATGTATTTTTAAAATTATTGAGGATCCGGCTCATGTTATAAGTTTATCTAACAAGCCCCAAACGGCATACCAGCAGCCAACCCCTGGCCTTAGTCATTCGTTAAAATTGACTATGTGGCACCTTTTCAATTATCACCAACAAAACGGCAATGACAGAGCGAGGATATAAATTGTGCGTTAAACCTCGAGCAGATAAAAAGGACATTTATAGCCTTGCTTCTGAAGGATTGGCTTTGAAACATTATACACTCTGATGCCATCCGAGGTGGTGCCTTCAAGAGAGCCAATGTGTGCGTGTCCATGAAATGCCGCAACAACTTTGTGACGGTTGAGCGGTTCGGCCAGTCTTGAGCAACCAAGGAAAGGAAAAATGGGTTCAGGTTCACCAACTACTGTTTCCCTGATCGGCGCATAATGCAGCACCGCAATTTTCGGCATATCGCGCTGCTCTGCTTCCAGTCGCGCCAGTGCGCGGTCGAGGTGCAATGCTTCATCAACCGCCTCCTGCACAAATGCTTTCATTGCGCCTTCACCAAAGAAAGAAAGCATCTGGCGGTCGAAACCCCCACCGAATCCCTTGACGCCGGCGAAGCCAATATCGTTGATCACTACAGCTTCGCCATCCAGCATATGCACGCCTGCCTTGAGCAGAATTTGCCTGATCAGCTTATGTCTTCCCTTTTCAAAATCATGATTGCCTAAAACCGCAACGACAGGAATGGTGCATGCTTTCAATTCCTCTACCAGCACTTCCGCTTCCATTTCATCGCCGGTATCCGTAAGATCACCGGCAATCACCAGTATGTCGGCCTTTGTAGAAACTTCCTTGAAATATTCGGTCCATTTTCCCTTGTCCGTATCCCGCACATGAATATCACCCACCGCTGCAACCCTCAATTTTTTCCTTTCCATCTTCAGACAGTTTTAATCGTGTAAGTCTTATAATTCCATTCCTTGATATCGATTTCATATTGGGTCTGATCGATCATGGGACCGCGGCAAACTTTTTCAAAAGCAGGCGGAAGATCATATTGTTCATGCGCTCTTCTCATTAATTCATCGAACAGCCATTTAGGAATGATCTCATTGTAATCGGTAGGATACACAAACTGGAATTGAAGGATCTGTGCCAGCAGGATATGCCAGTGAGGGTCCATCCGGAAAAGAAGCCGTTCCCAGTTAAAATCTCTTCCCGTCTTTAAAAGAATATGGTTTACATCCGCACCATCATACCGCTCGCGGTTGATGACAAAAAGTTTGCACCATACAAGTTCTTCGGGCGGGAGGAGATGGACATCCACACCAACAAATCTTGCGGGACGCGCATGTTCCAGCCAGCTGTCATCAACACGGCATATATTATTTACGGTATCGAAGATGATATCGATGAAATAATCATCCTTGTAAACCTTGCACAGCCACCGCACATCGTATAATTCGGTTCTGTAGCCTTTCTCGGCAAAGAACTTCAGTATCCTTGGGTAATCGGATGGCTTGCAAAAAATGTCAAGGTCTTTTGTGTCGCGGTAGATGCCGGTGTAATGAAACATAGCAAAAGCACCCCCGAGCATGAACGGTGCACCACATTCATTCAATACGTCAAGCGCTTCCTTGTAAAATGCATGTGCTTCCTTTCTCTGTTCTTCCGTTAGTACCATAATTTTGTTCTTTATCCACTTATCGATTGCTATCAGAATAAAAGAACGTGCCAGCCGCGTCCTTCGTGATATGCAGGACCGGTCGGGATCAAATCAATCGCTAACTTTAATCAATCAAATGCAATTAATGAAACTTAATTTTTTGATTCTGTTAAGCGCGCTCGTTGTTTCAACCGCTGCCCAACAAACGCAAAAGCCGCCGCTGCATGGAAAGAACTGGATGGCCATTACCGGTAAACCGCTGGCGGCGGAAGCAGGTGCGATGATATTCCAGAAGGGCGGCAACGCCGTTGACGCCGCGTGCGCCATGCTGGCCGCCACTTGCACCATGTGGGACGTGCTGAGCTGGGGCGGTGAAACGCAGGCACTGATCTATAATCCGAAAACGGGAAAGGTGATCGGCATTGATGCATTAGGCGTTGCGCCGACCGGAGCAACTGCTTCTTTTTTCAAAAACAAGGGAATGAATTACCCCCCTGAGTATGGTCCACTCGCTGCGGTTACACCGGGTACACCCGGCGGATTATGCACGATGCTCGCTGAATATGGGACCATGAGTTTGAAAGATGTGCTTGCTCCCGCGCTGCAGCTGGCGCAGGGTTATCCCATTGAGGCGCAAACTGCGAATAGCATTGAACGTAATGAAGACCGTATCCGCCGGTGGCCTTATTCTAAAGCCGTTTTTCTTCCGCATGCAGGAAGCCAGCGGGAAGCGCCCGAGGCAGGGGAGATTTTTCAGCAGGCAGACCTTGCCCAGACCCTTCAAAAAATGATCGATGCAGAATCCGAAGCACTGAAAAAAGGAAGGAACAGAAAGGATGCGATCTATTCAGCGTATGACCGTTTTTACAAGGGCGACATTGCTCGTGAATTTGTGAGAGGTTGTCAGGAACAGGGCGGCCTCATCACCATGGAAGACCTTGCAAAATGGAAGGTGATCCGGGAAGAACCGCTGAAAGTAAATTATAAGGGTATCGAAGTGTATAAGCTATCGCAATGGACGCAAGGCCCGATGATGTTGCAATCGCTCAACATCCTTGAGAATTTTGATCTGAAAAGTATGGGTTATAATTCAGCCCGGTACATTCACACGCTCTATCAAACGATGAACCTTGCTTTTGCAGATCGGGATTTTTATTATGGCGATCCTTATTTTCCACCCGAAGAACCGATCAAAGGACTATTATCAAAAGAATATGCAAAGGAAAGAGCTAAGCAGATCAACTGGACAAAGAACGATCCTAAGGCAGGGCCCGGTGATCCATATCCATTCGAAGGGAAGACCAATCCTTATCTCGACATGCTGCGGCATCAATCCACCTCTTTCAGCAATCCGATGGCGGACGAAAATTATCTGGACATGCTGAGGAGAGGCACAACTTCGGTAGAAGCAGCGGACAAAGAAGGCTGGGTAGTATCTATTACTCCAAGCGGCGGGTGGGTGCCTGCCTGCATTGCGGGTAAAACCGGGGTGGGCATGAGTCAGCGCATGCAAAGTTTTGTACTTGATTCGGCTCTGAATCCTTTTAACGTAGTAGAACCGGGAAAGCGCCCGCGTGTTACACTTACGCCTACACTTGCGCTCAAGGACGGTAAGCCCTTTTTATCCTTTGCGGTACAGGGTGGTGATACGCAGGATCAAAACCTCCTGCAATTCTTTTTAAATATAGTGGAGTTCGGAATGACCGTGCAGGAGGCCGTTGAAGCGCCCAATATTAATTCCAATCAACTGTTTCTATCGCTCGGAGGAGAGGACAGAAGACCGAAGCCCGGATCGATCCTCTTAAATTCGGCGACACCCGACTGGATCAGGAAGGAGTTACGGCAAATGGGATATACGCTCAGCTTCGAAGACCGGACCTCTGGTCCCATCAACGCAATTTTCTTCGACTGGAAACATGGAAGTTTCTGGGGTGGTTCATCTAACCACGGTGAAGATTACGGAATAGGATGGTAAGAAGCCTTCGTCCCGTCCTGGAAATTGATCAGCGATGCCTGTATTTAAGCAGGACTGTTGATCAGGATGTACAGGATAACGATATAAAAAACGATAAAAACAAAAGAGAAAACAACACTACGGAAGAGGGTAGTTTTATTGAGGGCAGTCAGTTTTTTGAAAGCGGATTTCATGAATGTATTTTTATAGATAATGGATAATGAATTTCAAGATAGCGTCGATCCGCGAAAAACGCAAATATCGGGCCGATAATATTTTTTACGTTTCTTTCGAATCGTTCTTTTACTTGTGCCGGATACGCATCACCTCCTCAAAATGCAGCAATAAAGTCGCCCAGGATGCATTCCCGACGGCTTGCCAGATACCACCTTGACCTGAATGCAAAGCCCCGGCTGACCGGGGCTTCGTAATGTATAGATCTAAGCTTTGACGGCGCTTTCGCCTATCAGAATATGACTGTGATCAAGCACAGACCTGAGCGTTACGGGGAATTGACCGAGAATGTGCTCCATCGGCACGGCGGCACCCCCGGATAGTGTGAGCATGAGCGCCGAAAAAGATTGCTGCAGGGGATGCGGTGTTACTTCCTTTTGTGTACGAAGGGCTTCTTCGGGCACGTGCTGCAATTCGAAGGGGTGGCCTGTTTCCTTTTCAAAGAGGCTGACGACCTCTAATGGTGACAGGGCCTGGGGGCCACCCAGATCGATGATGCTGTTAACCGCCGCCGGATGCGTCAGTGATTGTACGGCAAAGGTGGCAACGTCTTTTATCGAGATCCAGGACACCTTGTTCACGCCGTGCCCATAAATGGTAGCCTTGTGATTCGCCGCGTCGAATCCCAGTTGTGGCCCAAGCCAAACCTCCATGAAAAATGTGGGGCGCAGGATCGTATAGTTCATATTGCTGTCGATCAGCTTCTGCTCCACTTCTCGCTTGGCATCCTGCAGCGGGAAGGATTCGGGCGATTCCAGGAAGGAAATGAAAACAAATTTTTCGACGAATGCTTTGCCCGCAGCATCCACCACGTTCAGCTGGCCTAGTCTATCGACCGATTCTATTGAATCTCCCTCCTGATGCGATAGGGTGGATGAAGCAGTTGAGATCACCGCGCCCACGCCTTCAAATGCATGTGTCAGGGAGCCCGGGTCTTTGATATCGCCGATAACGGTTTCAACGCCCATTTGGCGCAGTGCGTCTACTTTCGAGGGATCCGAAGTTGTGCGGACGAGCCCTTTTACATTTTTGTTCAAAGCAATCAGTTGTTGGCAGATCTCGTGGCCAAGAAAACCTGTGGCGCCGACCACGAGAACCGGTTTTGCATTTTCCATTTTGGTGAGTTTATTTGGTGAGGAATGTTCGCAAGCCGTGAAGTAGTCTGAAGGGTAGAGGTCTTATAAAGTTAGCAAAGTATTGTCCTTTTCAAATTCCGGAGCATAAAAAAAGAGGCAACGGCTGCCTCTTTCAAAATTTTTGCTGACAGGTTATTCACTGCCCGGCGTAGTGGCATTGCCTTCCCCGCCACCTGTTTGCTCGGCATTGCTGCTCAATTCTCTTGTTCTGTAATTGCTCCATTCACTGCCGCGCTGTGGATTACCCATGTCGTCACCCTGCTCAGCAGAGCTGTTCTTCCGCTGATCGCCCTGATCAGGATTATTTTGATCGCCTGTTGTTCGCTCAGCGTTTTGGGACCGGTTCCTGTCGTTCTCTGGCATAATAGAAATTTTAGATTGATCAATTGGGTTTCCATTCCATTGATGCAAAAATTATGCACCGGTCAGGCCGCGGCTTCTTTGTACTCGGAAGCCTTAAGGTTATAATGTTCGTGCTGAGAAGGGATCACAATATGCCTGAATCCTTTGAGCTCCAGCCGGTCACCGAAAGCTTTCTGCGTTTCGTATTCACCGTGCACAAGAAAAATTGATTTCACCTGTTGTGCATCCTGGTTGCTGATGAAGCGGCAAAGATCGTCTGTGTCGCCATGTGCGCTCATGCCCTGTACTTGTCCAACCTCTGCAAGCACAGCGCACGGATCTCCAAAGATCTCAACCTCCTTTGCTCCGTCCAGCAGTTGGCCACCAAGTGATTTGCCACCACAATAGCCCACAAGCAAAATCGCGTTGCAGTCCTTCGTAATACAATTGTTGATATGATGCCTTACCCTTCCTGCATCGGCAGTTCCGCTTGCCGAAATGATGACGCAGGGTTGGTCATAGTCGACGAGCTTCCTGCTTTCTTCAACCGTTTCAATATGCTTCAGCCCCGGAAAATGAAAGGGATCATTATCAATTGTCAGCACCTGTTGCAGGCGCTCATTGAATTCATTCGTGAATTTTTTCAGGGTCTCCGTTGCCTTGAGGCTTAAGGGGCTATCGATGAAATAAGGAATTTCAGGCAAACGTTTTTCAAGGCTCAACTGATTTAGTGCATACAAAACTTCCTGTGTACGTCCCACGCTGAAGGCTGGAATGATCAACTGTCCACCTTTTTCAATGCAGATTTTTTTGATCCATTCGTGAAGGGTTTCGATCGTATTGAATCGAATGTCGTGATGTTTGTTGCCATAGGTGCTCTCGAGAATGATATAATCGGCTTGCGGTGCTTCGGCAGGCGGCTGTAACAAAACAGAGCGATACTTGCCGATGTCGCCACTATACAATAAGCGGATGGTTTCGTCGCCTTCCAGGATCTTCAGGCTGATCGCCGCGCTGCCTACCAGATGACCTGCATTTGTAAACAGACCTTCCACACCTTCACATACGGTGAACCATTCGTTGTAATCAACGGTTTTGAACAGCTTCATTGACTCGGCCACATGATCGGAAGAATACAGCGGCTCGTAAGGCGGAAGCTTATTGGCCGTTCTTTTCTTATTGATATATTCAATTTCATAGGTCTGGATCTCTGCACTGTCATACAAAAGAATTTCTGTGAGCTCTCTGGTCGCGGGGGTGCTGTAGATCTTTCCTTTAAATCCTTCCTTCACCAGGCGCGGGATAAGACCGGAGTGGTCAATGTGCGCATGTGACAATACCAATGCATCAATTTTTTCAGGAGGAAATCCAAAATGAGCATTCAGCTCGTCGGTCTCCCGGCCTAGTCCCTGAAACATGCCACAATCGAGAAGTATTTTCCTGCCATTGTCCAAACTGATGAGATGTTTTGAACCGGTTACGGTGCGCGCCGCGCCATGAAATGAAATATTCATGCACTCAACAGATCGAAATTCATACCCGATATTTCAACTGTGGCTGAAGCTGCTTTATTGCGGTTTAATGGGAAGAGAAAATAAAAAGTTCATCAGATTGGGGAAAAAAATCCAAGAAAAATTCTGATCAATTATTTTTTAGAGCGCCCGTGCAGGGAAAAGAAAATCTGGTACGCTATTCGGATGATCTATTTTAGTTAACTCAATAACGACTGGTTATCTCTACAAACAATACTTTATAAACATAAGAGGGATAATTCCAAATAGTAATTGGGTTTCGTGGTGTTGTTTTGGTGGTTTACAAAAGAGGTAGGATCCAGATTCTACCTCTTTTTTTTAGGTGCTTTACCTCGTGTTTACACGATCCCGATTTCGTTTTATGAACAAGTTCACCTCGAACCGCGCGAAGCTTTTCTTCCGTGAATCCCTAAGCGAAAACTGCTAAAAAAAATATATCTTAGGCCAGTTTCGCCGGGTAAAGAACAGTATTTAAAAAGGCTGGCCGTTCGGCGGATGCGTTTAAAATAAAATCCATTGCTCCTGAACAGACCAAACCATACCCGGCATTTTCGCACAAAGGCATTACTCTTCCTGATTCTTACGCTTGCGGGGTCCGTATCGAACGCACAAAAAAATTATGGTAAGATCACAGGCGTGATAGTATCGGATTCTTCTGCGCAACCTATTTCCGACGCTACCATCGCACTCATGCGCAACAGGGATTCATCGCTGGAAAAAATGGTGGTAAGCGGTAGTAAGGGAAGTTTCTCCCTCCAGAATATAAGCCATGGTGATTATATTCTCTTCTTCAGTGAGGTGAATCACGAAACAATTTCGCGCGCCATAACGCTGAGCGTTGCGAATAACGAAATTCATCTTGATACCGTACGCATGCGTCTTCGAAACAACAGTCTCGATTCCATTATCATAACCCGTATGATCGTTCCCATCGTTATCAAGCCCGACACGATCGAATTCAATGCAGGATCTTTTAAAGTGAAGGATAACGACGTGGTGGAAGATCTGCTGAAAAAATTGCCGGGTGTTGAAGTGGCAAAAGATGGAACGATAACCGCGCAGGGTGAAAAAGTAACGCAGGTGCTTGTTGATGGAAAGCCGTTTTTCGGGTCTGATCCAAAGACCGCGACCCAAAACCTTCCTGCAGATATCATCGACAAGGTGCAGGTGATAGATCAAAAGAGCGAAAGGGCACGGGTGACGAGGATCGATGACGGGCAAACGGAAAAAGTAATCAACATCAGCATCAGGAAAAACAAAAAAAAGGGGGGCTTCGGGCGGGCGTATGCCGGTTATGGAACAAGCGATCGTTATGAAGGCCGTATGAGTGCGAATTATTT
>DATMHB010000161.1:0-2472 GCA_035555175.1 Flavisolibacter sp.
AGGTAAACGACAGGGTTCCTGAAAATTATTGCTAATATTTCTTTAAACGGATAAAATTTCCTTTTTCTGCTTTAATTCATTGGCCCTTTTCCCTTACATTTGCACTCCAAAATTTCCAAGTCATGGCACGAGTATGTCAGGTTACAGGTAAGGTTCCGATGGGTGGTCATAAGGTTTCACACTCGAATATCAAGACCAAGCGCCGTTTCCTTCCGAACTTACAAACAAAGAAGTTCTTCCTTGCAGAAGAAAACAAATGGATCACCCTGAAGTTATCAACCGAAGGCATCCGCACGATAAACAAGAACGGATTGTATCAGGTTGTAAAAGAGCTTAGGGCCCAGGGCCAGCATATTTAAGGTTCGGATCCGGCCGGCTCAGGTCACCCAGGACTCAACCACCAACAAATAAACTTATCAAAGATGGCAAAGAAAGGAAACCGTGTACAGGTCATTCTCGAATGCACAGAGCAAAAAACAACGAATGTGCCTGGCACCAGCCGTTATATCAGTACAAAAAATAAAAAGAACAATCCTGAGCGTTTGGAGCTGAAGAAGTACAATCCAAACCTGAAAAAAGTGACTGTTCACAAGGAAATAAAGTAAATTGCCGGGCACAGGCTGTTAAGCCGCCCGATAAAACAACGAATAAAGACAAACCATGGCAAAAGCAGCAAAAACCGCGATCAAGACCAAAGACCAGAAAGCCGCGGCTGAAGCCAAGAACTGGTCAAAAGTTATCAAAGCTGTGCGCAGCCCTAAAACAGGTGCCTATACCTTTAAAGAGGCCATCGTGCATAAAGACAAAGTGAAGGATTTCTTAGCTAAGAAATAATACAGAGGGTTAGTAAATTTTCCAAAAGCTGTCAGCCTTGGCTGGCAGTTTTTGTTTTTCTACCCATGCCGTCAGCACGATCATTGCATGCGGATTCAAAAATCCTTTTCCCTATGACATCCGTGATCCATCTTTGCGTGAAATTTAAAACCTCGTTCCATGGGATTTTTTAATAAGCTGTTTGGCAAGAAAGAAAAGGAAAGCCTGGATGAAGGACTTCAGAAGACCAAAGAGAACTTCTTTTCCAAAGTGACCAAGGCGATTGCAGGCAAGGCCATGGTGGATGAGGAAGTCCTCGATAATTTGGAGGAGGCGCTGGTGAGCGCTGACGTTGGGATCGACACCACGGTTCAGATCATAGACCGTATCGAGAAAAGAGTGTCGAGAGATAAGTACTTGAATACGACCGAGCTAAATAAAATACTTCAAGAAGAAATCGAGGCAACATTGGTCGAAGCGCCGGCATCGAATTCTTATGATTTCCATTCCGAATTGCCTTCCCGGCCCTATGTCATCCTGGTGGTTGGAGTTAATGGCGTAGGAAAGACGACCACTATTGGAAAGCTTTCCTATAATTTTAATAAAGCGGGCAGGTCCGTCCTCCTTGGTGCGGCAGATACCTTCCGGGCCGCAGCTGTTGACCAGCTAACCATCTGGTCGGAAAGGACGGGAGTGCCGATCGTAAAACAGGCGATGGGCTCCGACCCGGCGGCCGTTGCATTTGATACGGTGCAAAGCGCCGCTTCGCGCGGAACAGACGTGGTGTTGATCGACACGGCCGGCCGCCTTCACAACAAGGCCCACCTGATGGATGAGCTTAGCAAGATCAAGAGGAGCATACAGAAGGTTATTCCGGACGCACCGCACGAAGTCCTCCTCGTGCTTGATGGCTCAACGGGCCAGAACGCCGTGGAGCAGGCCAGGCATTTTACGGCCGCCACAGACGTCACCGCTCTGGCAATCACAAAACTGGATGGAACTGCCAAGGGCGGCGTGGTTCTGGCGATCGCCAATCAGTTCAGGATCCCGGTCAAATTCATTGGCGTAGGAGAAAAAATGGAGGATCTCCTTGTTTTTGATAAGCACGAATTTGTTGACAGTTTATTCAGTCTGAGTGTTCAATAGACCATATGGATAAGAACGTCTTTCAAAAGTTGCACGAGCGATTGGAGCTGGCCAGCGAAAACCGAAGGCAACTGAGGAAACTCGAGGCCGTTTATCAAAACCTATGGTCCTCGCTTAAGAAAGAAGAAGCAAGGGCTGAGAGCCTGCAGAACAAGCTAACACGGGAATGGAAAGATGCGGGCCGGCTGGAAAGCAAAACCCTTGAAGCCCTTTTTTACTCCATTCTCGGAACCAAAGAACAATATCTTGAAAAAGAACGACAGCAGTTTTTGGTAGCGCGATTGAATTTTGAGGCTTGCATGGCGCAGCTCGAAAACATCAGAAGGGACCTTCGCAAGACGTAGCTCCACCTCGATGAATTGAGCCGGTCAGAGCAGGAATACCACGAGGCGCTGAAGGCAAAAGAGGCCGCGCTGATGTTCCTGAGCGAAGATGGTTCAATACAGCTCAAGCGGAATTTTGAAGAAGTTTGCAGGACCCAGGAAGAGTCGAAACAAATAATTGAGGCTATAG
>DATMHB010000162.1:0-2538 GCA_035555175.1 Flavisolibacter sp.
CGAGCGGAAGCGGGCATTCTATTTCATTGCTGCCATAGAGTTGCTCCTTGCCTTTACCGGTTTCTTTTCTTCATTCAAGGATTATTTCATGGTGCTGGGCATTGGTTATTTGATGGTGCACCAGAAGGTATCCATAAAACAAATGTTGTGGATGGGTATTCTTTGCGTGATCCTGTTTAATTTCTTTGTAGTATGGCAGCATGTGAAAATGGAGTACCGGGCCTTTCTCACCAGGGGAGAGAAGACGCAAAGCATAAAGGTGGGCAAGCTCGAAGCTTTGGATAAATTATCCGGCCTGGTGGCCAGGATGGATACTGCGGGTTACAGAGATGGAGTGAACCGTTTGATCGAGCGGACATCGTACATTGATTTCTTTTCGGCTTCCATTAGTTACGTTCCGAGATACCATGCACATGAAAATGGAAAGCTATGGTGGGCTGGCATCAGCCATGTGCTCACGCCCCGCATCCTTTTCCCCGGTAAAGAATCTATCGATGATTCGCAGGTGGCGATGCGCTACACGGGACTCAAATTTGCCACGGCCGCCGAAGGCGCGTCCATCAGCCTGGGTTATATGGGCGAAACCTATGTGGACTTTGGCCCCCAAAACATGATCCTTCCCCTGTTAATTTTCGGAATGGCGGTCGGGCTCATTTACCGGTATTTTCTGGCGCATTCACAAAATATTCTTTGGGGATATGCGCTCCTGCTGCCATTATTTTTTCAGCTTAACGTATTTGAACAGGCCCTGATCAAGCTGATCGGAGGCACGATCGCTTATTTTGTTGTATTCTTTATTTTAAAAAAACTGGGGTTCCTCAGATTCCTTTATAAAAAGGTAACCATCACCCGTTTTGAAGTGTAAGACGTTCCACTCAACACCTTATGTTACCATGCCCGAGATCATTCTTGTTTTTAGAAAACCCAACACCACATCCAACAGCATCGAATTTCTTTTTCATCATATTCATGATGAGTTGAAAGACCGGGTGCGGATCACAGAAGTTGTGTTGCCGAGATTGAGCCAGGGATTTTTGAACAGGGTTTACAATACGATTCAGCTGCTCCGCTACCGCAAGCGGGCCGTTCATATTACCGGCGACGTTCATTATGCGCTGTTAGGCGCCCTATTCTCAAAGAGAATACTAACGATTCACGACCTTAGCTTTCTTTCAAGGACTTCGGGCATCAGGCGTAGAATTCTCAGTCTATTCTGGGTTTATCTTCCCGCGCGCCTTGCGCACAGGATCACCGTCGTTTCTGAAGCCACGCGTAAAGCGCTGATGCAAGAGGTCAACATCGATCCTTCAAAAGTGCGCGTCATACATAATTTCGTTCATCCGATTTACAAGCCCGTGGAGCGACAATTCAATTCCGCCTGTCCACGTATCCTGCAGATCGGCACCAGTTTCAATAAGAACCTCGAGAACCTTGTGAGAGCACTGGATGGAATGAGCTGCGTGCTCGTCATCATCGGCAGCCTGTCTGAGAAGCAGGAAAAATTGCTGTCGGAATGTAGGGTGAACTATATACAGATATCTGCACTCACGTTGGAACAAATGCATGAAGAATATGTGAAGGCCGACCTTCTGAGCTTTGTTTCCATCATAGAAGGATTTGGATTGCCCGTGCTGGAAGCTCAGGCAACCGGTCTGCCCGTGCTCACCAGCAATTGTTCTTCCCTTCCTGAAGTGGCAGGCGCGGGTGCATTGATGGTAGATCCTTTCAGCGTGGCGGACATACGCGATGGCATCATTGAAATTTCCACCAACAGCCTCAAAAGAAAAGAGTTGATCCGGGCCGGATATGAGAATGCAGCGAAATTTGAAATGAAAAAAATAGCGGAAGCGTATCTCACTATTTACAGGGAGGAGCTCTTCCCTCAATCATGAATATTTTATTCATCACACCATCTTATAAACCTGCCTGGGTTTATGGCGGGCCTACAGTTTCGGTGAGCGAACTGGCAGAGGCGCTGGCTTCGTTGGGTCATAACCTCACGGTATATACAACAACGGCGAATGGGCGCGAGGAGCTCGACGTGCAGCCAGGTGTTGCACAGTGGATCAACGGCGTGAAGGTTATCTATTTCAAAAGAATTACCGGCGATCATACACATGTGGCTCCTGCTTTGTGGAGGGCGGTGCGCCGATCATCGAACCAATTTGATATCATTCATCTGCATTCGTGGTGGAGTTTGCTGATCATGGGCGCAGCCTGGATCCTTGCGCGGAAGGGCCAACAGTTCATTCTTTCGCCGAGAGGGATGCTCGGCGAATATAGTTTCCGACACCAGCACAGCCACATGAAGCAATTGGTGCATGAAGGCTTTGGCAAAACCGTGTTGAAGAAAAGCATTCTGCATGCGACCAGTCTGCTGGAATGGAATGATTGCAGGAGGGTAAATCGTGATTGGGACGGATTCATCCTTCCCAATCTTGTTGACCTGCCGGAAGTCGTGGCAGAGGGCGAACGCGAGCGGGATATTTTCACTCTTGGATTTTTGTCGAGGATCGATCCGAAAAAAGGCCTGGAATT
>DATMHB010000163.1:0-8323 GCA_035555175.1 Flavisolibacter sp.
TAATTCTTTGGATACTTCGTCATGTACGCACCATAGCTGGCACCTGCTTCGAGCACGCCTGTTTTTTTCTTGAGCACGATGTTGATCACGCCCGCGATCGCGTCAGAACCATATTGCGCCGAAGCACCGTCGCGCAGGATCTCGATGCGCTCGATGGCAGAAGCTGGAATGGCGCTGAGATCGGTATTGACCTGGCCCCTGTTGATGGTTCCATTCACGTTGACCAGTGAAGCCTGGTGACGGCGTTTGCCGTTGATGAGCACCAGCACCTGGTCGGTTCCGAGTCCTCTCAATTGTGCAGGATCCATATGGTCGGTACCATCCGATACTGTTTGACGTGAAGATTGAAAAGAAGGAGCAATGAAGGTCATGATCTGGTTCAGATCCACCTGGCCAATGTCGTTGATCACCTGTGCCAATGGGATCACATCTACGGGTACCGGCGTTTCGGTACGTGTACGTGCCGCACTACGCGAGCCTACAACCGTTACTACGCCAAGGTCTCCTGCACTGGCCAGCACAAAATCGTGAATGGCGCCTTTGTCCGTTACGGTTACGTCGGCGCTTTGTGTACCATAGCCCACAAACGAAGCCACCACGGTATGCTTTCCCGGTGCGGCCGTCAACGAGTAGTTGCCGTCCTTATCAGCGACCGTACCCTGTGATGTTCCCTGAATGGTTACTGAAGCCCCGGCCAGGATTTGTCCGCTCACATCCTTGACCGACCCCCGGATGGTCGCCGTCTGTGCCACAACACCAGAGAAGGCAAAAATTAAAATTGAAGAAAAAAGGACTTTCAACCTCTTTACATACATCGATTCCATAACAGTCATTTTAGTTGAATAAATAATAGTTCCCTACCAGCAGCAAAACAATCGGTAAAGCTGAAGATAGGGAATCTGCAGCATACGTTTCACACTGATTGACAACTGGCGAATTTGTAACTTGGTCCTGAAACCAAAAGGAATGAAAAGACCGATAGTTTATCTGATACTCTTATTGACCGTGAATTGCAACACGGCAAAAAAAACAACGACGGCCGGCGAAATCGATCCGTATCATTACACCACTCGAAAAAGTTCTGTCAGCAGGAATGGCGCTGTCGTATCGGCGCATCCTATTGCCAGCAGGGTTGGTGTTTCCATCATGCGCCGCGGTGGTAATGCGTTCGATGCAGCCATAGCAACGCAGCTGGCGTTGGCAGTTGTGTATCCGAACGCTGGCAACATCGGCGGAGGCGGATTCATGGTAGCAAGTCTTTCCAACGGCCAAACGGTTTCTCTCGATTACAGAGAGACCGCACCTTTGTCGGCGAGCCGCGACATGTATTTAGACAAGGACGGAAATGTTATAGCGGGTAAAAGTCTCAACGGACACCTGTCCACTGGCGTGCCCGGCACCATTGCAGGCCTATTCGAGACCGCAAAATATGCAAAGCTTTCTTTCAGTCAGTTGATCCAGCCGGCCATTGATCTTGCAGAAAAAGGTTTCGTGATCACCGAGCGCGAAGCATCGTCGCTTAACGGCATTCAAAAAGCATTGAGCGAATTCAATACCGTTTCATCAGCATTTCAAAAGATCGGAGGATGGAAGGCTGGGGATACCCTCATTCAAAAGGACCTCGCAAATACATTGAGAAGGATACAGCAAAACGGAAAAGAAGGATTTTACGAGGGAGAAACCGCCCGTCTTATTGTTGAAGAAATGAGAAGAGGCAGTGGGATCATGACCACCAACGACCTGAAGAATTACAAAGCCATATGGCGCACACCGCATACATTCGACTACAAGGGCTATACGATCGTAGGCATGCCAATGCCCAGTAGTGGTGGCACTTTACTCCATCAGATGATGAAGATGGTTGAAGACAAGCCACTGCCTTCGTATGGATTTCTTTCTCCCGCTGCGGTACAATTAATGACCGAAGTGGAAAGAAGGGCGTATGCAGACCGCGCCGAATATATGGGCGATGCCGATTTTATTAAAGTACCCGTAGACAAGCTTACAGATATAACCTATCTGCAAAACAGGATGAAGGATTACCAAGCGGGCATGGCGGGCAACAGCCAACAGGTAAAGCCCGGTCTCGTTCCAAGAGAAAGTGAGCAGACCACGCATCTCAGCGTGATCGACGCAATGGGGAATGCCGTATCCGTAACAACAACGCTCAATAATTCATATGGCAGCAAGACCGTTGTAGGAGGCGCAGGATTTTTTTTGAATGATGAAATGGATGATTTCAGTGCAAAGCCGGGCGTTCCCAATCTTTACGGAGCGGTGGGTGGCGAAGCCAATGCAATCGCGGCGGGCAAAAGAATGCTCAGTTCAATGACGCCCACGGTGGTACTTCAAAACGGTAAGCCTTTCATTGTAGTGGGTACCCCCGGAGGAACCACTATCACCACCTCCGTATTCCAGACCATCGTTGACATCATCGATTTTAAAATGAGCGCGGACGATGCGGTGAACAAACCAAAGTTTCATCATCAGTGGCTGCCCGACCAGGTGGACGTTGAGAAATCATTTCCGGTTGACACAAGGAAAGCGCTAGAAAAAATGGGTTACAGGATCGTCGAGCGTTCCAGCATCGGAAGAACGGAACTGATAAGGGTGCATCCTGACGGGACCATAGAAGCCGTTGCCGACAGCCGTGGCGATGACGGAGCGGAAGGATACTGAAGGAGCGGGGAAAGAGAGCGGGAGCGCAGGAAACTAGTAAGTCCCGCTGGGGTCACATCTTTACGCGAAGCGCAACGAAATAAATAATATCCATATGGGCATCGAAAAGATCTTTCTCGAAACTGTGATCAAAAGGTTTAAAGAATACAAATTGCTTGGTGAAAAAACCTTTGCCCAGCTAAAGGATGACGAAATGCACTTTCAGGCCAATGCTGAATCCAACAGCATCGCCGTCATCATCCAGCACATGCATGGGAATATGGTAAGCCGGTGGACGAATTTTCTCACAGAAGATGGAGAAAAAAGTTGGAGAAAAAGGGATGATGAGTTCGAACGGCATCAATTCACCAAAGATCAATTGCTGCAAAAATGGAATGAAGGCTGGAAGGTATTCCTCGATACGCTGGGGTCATTGAAAGAGAATGATCTTGCAAAAACAATAACCATCCGCGGCCAGCGGCTGACCGTGGTAGATGCCATCAAAAGGCAAATGGCCCACTATAGCTATCATGTTGGACAAATCGTTTACATCGGCCGATGGATAAGGTCCGCCGAATGGGCCTCACTTTCAATTCCAAAAGGCGAATCGTCACAATTCAATCAGGATATGCAGCAGTCAAGACACTGATAACCAGTACCAGTGCCGTAACAAACCCCCTTGCCTATTATTTCACAAATATTTCGGGCGGCGCGGACGTTTATGAATTTGCCTTAACTCATTGATTGGCTACTTTTACAAAAACGATTCACCCTGAGGAAATTCCTTAAAATATTTCATCGTGTTCTACTCGGGCTCTTTATTCTGCTTCTCTTGCTCTGGGGCTTTCTTCAGACGGAAGCGGGCCAGAACTGGCTTGCCCGCCAGGTAACCAAAAGGCTGTCAAAGGATCTGCAAACCCGTATCACCATCAAGCATGTGGACATCGGGCTTTTCAATTTCGACAAGATGAACCTCGAAGGCGTGCTCGTGGAAGACCAGCGCAAGGATACCCTTCTTTATGCAGGCCTATTCCAGGTGCGCATTACAGACTGGTTTTTTTTCAGGGACAAGGCCGAAGTAAAATATGTAGGTCTCGAAGATGCCATCATCAACCTCAACCGTACCGATTCGGTCTGGAACTATCATTTTCTTGAACAATACCTCAATACGCCCGGCCAGCCGGGCAAGAAAAAATCATCGGGCATTGCCTTCGACCTAAAGAAGGTGGTGATGAAGAACGTTACATTCATCAAGAAGGACGCCTGGCTCGGAAATGACATGATGGCCAGGATCGGCGGGCTGGATATGGATGCAAAGAAGATCACGATCTCAAAAAAAACGATTGACATCAGCAGCCTTACTCTCAACAACCCCTATTTTTCCATCCTCGATTATAAAGGAAGAAAAATAACGACCACCGATCCTGTTGTCATCAAAGAGGAGATACGGCAATCTTCGCAGGATTGGAAGATCAGCTTTGGCAACGTGAAGATCAATAATGGGCGCTTTAGAAATGACAGTGACAGCCTGGTGGCAACGACGAGCTATTTCGACGGAGCGCACATCGACTTTAGTAAGATCAACGGCACCTTCACCAATATCGGGCTCACACAGGACACGGTGACCGGCACCATCGATCTTTCAGCAATGGAGCGCAGTGGACTCGTTGTGAAATCGCTGAAGGCAAAAACAACGTTTCATCCAAAGGGCATGATCTTCGACGATCTCTTCCTGCAAACCAACAAGAGCACGATCGGTAATTATTTCTCGATGTCGTATAAAGACATCGGCAACATGGGCAACTTTCTTCATGAAGTAACGATGGGCGCCTATTTCAACAGGTCGACCGTGTCAAGCGACGACATTGCATTTTTTGCACCCAACCTGAGAGCCTGGAAAAAAATTATTAAAATCGATGGTGATGTAAAGGGTACGGTGGATGCCCTCACGTCGAAGGACCTCGAAGTGTGGGCCGGCAACAATACCTACGTGCACGGAGCACTCAGCCTCGTGGGCCTGCCAAATATCGACGAGACCCTTATCAACATTGACGCGAAGGACCTGCGCACGACCTATAGCGATGCGGTGAATTTCATTCCGGCCATCCGCGGCATTGAAACGCCCAACCTGAGACGGCTCACTTACCTGAAATTCCGGGGAACTTATACCGGTTTCATCAACGACTTTGTTACTTTCGGTACGATACAGACCAACCTCGGCACGCTACAAACGGACCTCAACATGAAATTTCCTTCCAGGGGCGACCCCGTTTATTCCGGAACTGTTTCTACTGAAGGATTTCAACTCGGCCCTTTCATTAATAGCCCTAGTCTTGGGCTTGTCGATTTTCATGGTGCCATTAAGGGGCGTGGCTTTACCTGGAAGCGGCTTAACATGGATATCAACGGAACCATTCATAAGATCCAATACGACACATATTTTTATCAGAATATCACCGTGAAAGGCAGTCTCGCCAACCGTTTGTTCAATGGCGATTTCGTGATGAAGGACCCTAATGCGGACCTGCATGTAAAAGGATTGGTGGACTTTACGGGCGAGAAGCCGCTGTTCAAAGTAAATGCAGACATCGCACATGCGGACCTCAAGGCGTTGCAGTTATCAGGACAGGACCTCCAGCTCAGTGGCAAATTCAATCTCGATCTTCAGGCGAGCTCTCTCTCCGACCTTCTCGGAACCGCAAGGATCAGTGATGCCAGTCTTGTCAATAACGGAAAGAAATTATCGTTCGATTCTCTGGTCGTCTCTTCCATTTATATAAATGGATTGAAAAGGCTAAGGGCAGTGTCGAACGAATTCGACGCAACGGTTACAGGTGATTTTGACCTTAGAGGGTTGCCCGATGCATTTACACTTTTTCTTAGCCGCTATTACCCTTCCTATATCGAAGCGCCCCGCTCTGTAAAACCGCAGATATTTACGTTTGATATTACAACAGGAATTGTTGAAGATTATATCCGGCTGCTCGACAGCCGCCTCACTGGCTTCAACAATAGTCACATCACCGGCTCACTGAATACAACTGCGAACACGATGACAGTTGATGCCGATGTCCCGAATTTCCAGTTCAGGCAATATAATTTTTCTGATGTTCAGTTGAAAGGCAGCGGTGATCTGCAAAAACTTGTTCTTACCGGCCAGGTAGCCAATGCACAGATCGGCGACAGCCTGCTTTTTCCGCAAACGAATTTCAGCATAGAAGCACAGAATGATGTTTCCAATATCACGGTGAACACCACATCGAACCAGGTAGTGAACCAGGCGAACCTGTCGGCGCAGATCAAAACTTTCAGCGATGGCGCCACAGTGGTTTTCAATCCTTCAACTTTCGTCCTCAATGGAAAGACCTGGACAGTGGAACAGGGCGGAGAACTGAATTTCAGGCGGAACACTGTAGTGCAGGGCCAGGTGGTGTTAAGGGAATCGAACCAGGAGATCAGGCTGTGGACAGAACCTGATCCCGAAGGCAACTGGAATAACCTGCATGTGGCATTAAGCAATCTGAATATCGGGGACGTTTCACCGTTAGTGATAAAGAGTAATCGATTTGAAGGTTTGCTATCCGGCGAAATTGTAGTGGAAGATCCGCAAAACCGCTTCAATGTCCGTTCCGATTTGCAGGCGAGCGAATTGCGGATCGACAACGACTCGATAGGCCAGGTAAATACTTCCGTGAATTACAATAATAAAACGGGCATGTTCATCGCGCAGGGCAATAATGCAGACCCTGAGCATCGCATTGAATTTGACGTAGCGATGAACTTCAAGGATACGGCCAACAGCTTCCGTGACAGGATCAATACGAGGCTGACCAATTTCGAATTGAAATACCTGAACCGCTTTCTCGGCGGGATATTTTCTGACATCAGAGGATATGTGACCGGCAATTTTGATATCACAGGCGAAGGAAGCGACATGACTTATACCGCAAAGGCGAAGCTGAGGGATGCGAGCTTTAAAGTAGGCTTCACACAGGTAACTTATACGATCGATGATACCGAGATCGAATTGAAGAAGGATACGATCAACCTGAATAATATCCGCATCCGCGACTCGGAGGGCAATACGGCACTGGTGCGCGGTAACATCACACACAAGGCTTTCGCCGATATGTATTACGATATCGCGGTAGAGTCGGAATCAACGAGACTTGAATTATTGAATACAGGGTTCAGCGATAACCAGACCTTCTTTGGAAAAGCAAGAGGATCCGGATCATTTGTGCTCGTAGGACCGCAGACCGACATGCTCATGGATGTCAACGTCCGGGCTTCGGAGACCGACAGTTCTTTTATCACGTTGCCTCCCTCCAGATCAAGAGAGAGCGGCCAGGCCAATTTCATGGTGGAACGCAAGTATGGCCGCGAAATGACACCTCAATCGATCGGCACGTCTACCAACCTCAATTATAATATTCATATTGCGGCGATCCCGCATGTTGAGATCAGCGTGATCCTTGACGAACTCACGGGGGATGCCATACGCGGAAAGGGTTCGGGCAACCTTCAGATCACCTCGGGTACTTCTGCGCCGCTGTACATCCAGGGCAGGTATATTATCGATGAAGGTGATTATAATTTCACCTTCCAGTCGTTTCTGAAAAAACCTTTCGTCCTGAAAAAAGGCGGAAACAATTTTATCGAATGGAATGGAGACCCCTATGATGCAACGGTTCATCTTGAAGCGATCTATACGGCAGAACAGGTAAGCTTCGCCCCATTGGCCAGCACTCTTTTTGCAGACCGCTCCTATTCAGCAGTAAGGGACGATGTGAATGTGCTAGCCACGCTCACGGGGAATCTCTTTCATCCCACCTTCGACTTCAAATTGGGATTCCCGAGCAACAACGTCATTTATTCAAAACCGGATTTTACATTCGCCCTGCAGCAGATCGAGAAGAATCCGAATGAATTGAATAAACAGGTCACCTATCTCATAGTTTTCAACAGCTTCGCTCCTTTTGAAAATACATCGGCAACGGGGTTCAACCCTTTCGGAGAATTTACTTACAACACCATTTCGGGCTTGCTGTTTGGAAAAGTAAATGAACAATTGAACCGGGTACTTGCAAAGATCCTTCGTAATAACAATGCGACATTGAACCTGACGGGCTCGCTATACAATAGAAATGTATTCGATCAGAATTCAAAAGGTGTGTTCCGTTTGCCAAACCAGACCAACCTTGGGCTCAGCCTCGGTCTTCCCCTGTTCAATGAACGCGGGCATTTTACCATTGGTGGCACATTCGATGTACCATTACAATCGAGCTTTGACCAGAGTATACGGCTCTTTCCGGATGTAACCCTCGAATTGCTCGTAAATAAAACGGGTTCGCTTCGTGCCACATTTTTTTACAGGCAGAACGTCGACTTTCTTACGGGCAATACGCCAACGAGCATTGTGCCACGCAGGTATGGAGCCTCCATTGGTTATGGTAAAGAATTCGATTCGCTGAGCGAATTGTTCGAAGGCAAAAAGAAAAAGGGGAACGAAAGGGCCAAAAAAGACTCGGTTCAAAAAAAGCAGGCAGATTCGGCCGGCACTCATTAATCTTTCAGGATCTCATGTCCGAGCTTATCCCGCTTGGTCTGCAGATATTTTTCATTATGCGGGTTGGGGTTCACGTGTACAGGAATATTTTCAACG
>DATMHB010000164.1:0-5787 GCA_035555175.1 Flavisolibacter sp.
TGATCAGGTTCTCCATGGAGTCTTCCAGATCGAATGCTTTCTTAAAATCGCCAAATTGCTTTGCATACCATTCAAATGCCGAACCTGCATTGTTGGTGGGACCGCCGGAAACATAATTGCCTTCGGTAAGTACATAATTAAACAGCCTTTGCTTTTCATCTTGCAAAACTTCCTTGCCGATAACTCTTACCGCCCCGCTTTCTTCGATCGTAACCGTTGCCTTACCATCGCCCCAAACGCCGGCTCCCAGTGTAGCCATGCAACCGTCGCTCGAGCCGACAATGATCTTGACCCCGTCGGGGAGGCCAAGGGAAGTCAGGTACTCTTTTTTCAGTTTTTTCGGTGAATAAAAAACGGGAACGATATCCGCGAGGTTTTCCTTATCTATGGCGGCATGTTTCAGGGCATTGTCTTCCCATTGCAGCGAATAAATATTGAGCATGCCTGTGGCGGATGCTACACTGTAATCGACCACGTATTCGCCGGTGAGCTGCTGAATGATATAAGTTTTAATGGACAGGAATTTTCTTGTTGCGCCAAACCGTTCCGCGTCGTTGTTCTTTAACCACGTTATCTTATTCAATGGCGACATGGCATGAATGGGTGTGCCGGTAGTTTTATAAAGAGATTTGCCCAGGTCGGAGCTTTTTAGTTCCTCGGCTTCCTTCTTGGCGCGGTTGTCCGACCATACCATGGCATTTCCGAGGGGCACGCCATTCTTATCAATGGGCAGCATGCTGTGCATGGCTGAATTGAAACAGATGTTGAGCACCTGGTATTTTTTTGAATGGATCTTTTCATTCAGGAAATTCTTCAGTATGTAGAGCATGGTGATAAAGATCTGCTCGGGATCCTGCTCGCTGAAATCCGGCCTTGCATGAAAAGTGGGGTAAGAGCCCTTTGAAGAGCCAATGAGATCTCCTTTTAGGTCGAAAGCAGCAACTCTGATGGCACCTGTTCCTATTTCGATGGTGATAATGCATTCCATGATTCATGATTTATTCAGTTTCTGAAAGGTTTTTCTTTCGGAAATCGCTGGGCGTATAGCCTGTCAGTTTTTTGAATGTAGTGGCAAAATGTTGCGATGAATAAAAGCCAACGTCGAGGGCAATGTCTGTCACGTGCACGTCGGGACGTTTTAATAATTTAATGGCTTCTGAGATCCGGATGTTGATCAGATAATTGAGGGGAGAGAAGCCTGTGTAATTTTTTACTTTTTCTGAAAAAGCAGTCGTGCCGAGTCCTACCAATGCCGCCATTTCTTCCACCGTCCATTGGTGCGAAAGGTTTTCACGAAGGGATTGTTCGAGCTTCATAAAGGTTTGTGGAAAGTCGCGGCGTGAATTATCCTGTCGCGTCAAGTGTCTTGCCGTTAGAATTAGAAGTTCATCGATCAATTGATTGACGCGGGTGACGTAGCCGATCTCCTGGTTCATAAATTCCTCCTGGATGTTTTGAAATAGCTGGCCTGCTTCTTTCAGTTTGGAAACGACAGGGCTATGATTCAGCAATAGCAGCCTTGTGATAGTTCTGCCTTCGGGATCTGAGATGTGGCTCCATTTGCCAAGGGCCATCCTGTTATTGCGCTCGGTTGGTTGTAATTCAAGATGCATCCAGGAAACGGTGCCGATCGCCAGCAGGTCTTTTTCTCCCCCAAAGCTTTGTCCCGGCAGAATAACGGCCAGATCGCCGGGGTAAAGAATATAATGCTGATCGTTAATGATCCAGTCGAACTTTCCATCGACGACATAATAAAATCGAAGGGAGGATGAAGTTTCTTTTTTTAAAGAGCCGAACTGGATCGTGTTGATCTTTTTTAAAGCAAATTCAATGATGTGAGGAAATGCATGAAGTTCTTTACATTCTTTTTTTAAAAGGTATTGATTCATGCAACCGTTAGTTTCTGGAATTTCGATTCTTTGGCGATATTACCGATAAATGCTCATGAGCTTGTACAATATCTTTCGGTGTGTTTTATTGGAAGTTTTCGGATAGGAAAGGAGAAATGCTAAAGCGCTAATCGTGTTTTCTGGGGTGGTTATTTAATTTACAAAGATTGCTGGTAATTAAAAAGCGGGAGATGAGTGAGCGAATGGATACTGTATTTGGTGGGAGTTGGGGGGGGTATTCGATGGAGCGGATGCCTGGAAGGTTTACAAGCAAAGAAGTCATTGTTGTTTGCGATGCGGCAGTGAATTTGTGGTTGACTGCGAGATTGCCGGGGTTGATGTTGGTAGACGTAGCGGGTGTGAATTGGAAGAAGGGATTTTCATCTTGAAAGCCTGATTCGGAGCTGACCCCGGCGCGGGGCCCTCCCTCCCCCGCCTCCACCTCCAACAATTGGCGTTTGCATTGTTCAAAACGACCTTAACGATACAGTGTCCATCCTTTACCAGGAACACTATTCCGCTCGCTGAACAACAGCCCGGCTATTGAGCCATTTTCATTCTCGCCTACTTGCATTAGTGAACAGTATACCGATAAGCAAAACTAAAATTAAAGTGGAAACGAAGCGAAGTGTAAGGAGCCAGAAAGAAAAGAGAAAATGGTCAAACAGATCAGCTAAAATGACCAGTTAAAATCAATAAACTATTCATTGTCGCCCTGGAAAGCAACGGTTATTCTGCATAAATATAACGGTTGCTATAATAAATGCTGTAAGCCATATTCTCAAACCTGCAGTAGAACACAACCAATTAAAATTTTTGCGGGTTATACCGAACCAGCTCTCACCGCATTCCGGCAATAAGGCCTGCAGACTCGCCTGCCTCAGCTTCTCTGCCTCCCAACTAAAAACGATTCGTGCCATGCTGTTTAATATCCTCCGCTGTTTTTTATTGGAAGTTTTTTCCTCTTGCTTAAAATACTTTGTGACCCTGGCATAGTGACGTTGGCTAACGACTGCTTTAATTAAAATTCTTGCTACTGTGAAAGGAACAATCGACCGGTCTGCTGCCCCTCTGAACAGGACATCCCTTTTGTTTTCCCGTTTTTTAGTTTCGGCCCTATGCGGCCGGAAAACTCCTGAAGCATCGCTGTTGTGGTACGCGGCTTCTTCAGTAATTTTTACCCGTGGTAAATGTCCCAACAGCATTTGCCAACAAGATAACGAACAATACTTTCATCAACATGCCACCTTAAACAACCCAAATAAAAGGTGAGCAGGCAAGCCCCGCTGCATGGAAAAAATTAAGAACCATACATTTTCGCTTAACGGTAACGGCCTTCGCAGTGCTGACTGGTTTGGAAGGGATAACAAGATGGGCTTTGTACACCGCTCCTGGCTGCGCAACCAGGGTTACCCCGATGATTATTTCAAGGGCAGGCCCGTGATCGGTATCTGCAACACCTGGAGTGAACTTACACCCTGCAATGGACATCTTCGTGATTTTGCAGAAGTCGTAAAAAAAGGAGTCATCGAGGCGGGCGGATTCCCATTGGAATTTCCTGTTACGTCTTTGGGAGAAACCATCATGCGTCCCACTACCATGCTGTTTCGCAACCTCGCCGCCATGGATACAGAAGAAACCATTCGTGCCAACCCCATCGACGGCGTCGTGCTACTCACTGGCTGCGATAAAACAACCCCATCCACCCTCATGGGCGCCTGCAGCGTGGACCTGCCCACCATCGTTGTACCCGGCGGTCCTATGCTGAACGGACGCTTCAAGGGCGAGTGTCTGGGTTCGGGCACGTTCAACTGGATGGTGAAAGAGAAGACCCTCGTCGAGAATTATTCTGTAGAAGATATACTGGAGGCGGAAATCGGCGTAGCGCGAAGCGCAGGGCATTGTATGACCATGGGCACCGCTTCCACAATGGCTTGCATGGTGGAAGCGCTTGGACTCACGCTCCCCGGGGCCGCTGCCATCCCCGCCGTCGACTCCAGAAAAAAAGTAATGGCCCAACTTTCCGGCAGAAGGATCGTTGAAATGGTAAAGGAAGACATGCGGCTTTCAAAAATCCTTACACACCAGGCTTTTGAAAATTCAATCATCGTCAACGCAGCGGTGGGAGGATCTACCAATTTCATCATCCACCTCATTGCTATTGCAGGAAGGATAGGAGTGGAATTAAAGGTGGAAGATTTTGACCGCATCGGAGCCAACATTCCCCTGCTTGTCAACCTCAAGCCTTCCGGTAAATACCTGATGGAAGATTTTTTTTACGCAGGCGGACTGCCGGTCGTGATCAAAGAGCTGAAGAAGTACCTGCACACCAGCGCTATCACTGTAAACGGACGAACCATCGGAGATAACAATACCACCCCGGTTTGCTACAACCAGGATGTCATCGCCACCATCGACCAGCCGCTCCAGGAAAACGCGGGCATTGCCATACTCAAGGGAAACCTTTGTGAAAATGGCGCAGTCATCAAACCCTCGGCCGCTACAAGGGAGCTGATGAAACATCGTGGCCGCGCTGTAGTGTTTGAGACCATGGAAGACTACCACGAGAGGATTGACGATCCTGATCTTGACATCGATGAAACCTGCGTCATTGTCTTGAAAAATGTAGGTCCGGTCGGTTACCCGGGCATGCCCGAAGTAGGCAATGTTGACCTGCCGGAGAAATTGTTGCGAAAAGGAGTCAGAGATATGATCCGCATTTCGGATGGCAGAATGAGCGGAACCGCAGCAGGTACAGTCATCCTCCATGTTTCGCCTGAAGCAGCGATAGGAGGCACACTGGCACTGGTGAAAAATGGTGATTTTATTGAGCTTGATGTAGAGAACAGGAAGCTGCACCTGGACGTTACCGATGAAGAGCTGACAAAACGCAAAGCGGTATGGACAGCACCCGAACAGGATGCCAGAAGAGGTTATGTGAAATTGTATGTAGACCATGTGCAGCAGGCGCATTTGGGCGCCGACTTCGATGTGTTGCAGGGCGGATCGGGGAGCGAGGTTAAAAGGGATTTGCACTAGTGCCGCCCCTATTGAAAAGTTGGCATGAATCCCGCCCTCGTAAAAAACTTCGAATCACATTGTTCACAAAATAAAAGCCTTGGATCCGAAATTGCTTCTGTATCCCGCAAAAGGATTCCGCCTTATTTAATATGACTAAACGCTTCACCATTTGTGCGCTTTTGATTGCGGCCATAGGTCATGCACAAACCGGTTATAAAACCATTGGGGTTATCCAACGCTACGACAGTTCCATCAATCAAATTGTTTCGTCCACCGCCACCGCAGAAGTGATTGCAGAAGGCTTTCAATGGAGCGAGGGACCACTTTGGATTGAGCAACAAAAAATGCTGCTCTTCTCCGATGTGCCGCGCAATACCATTTTTAAATGGACGGCAGCTAAAGGAAAGGAGATCTACCTCGTTCCTTCGGGGTACACCAGCAAGGTGGCGAGAGGTGGTGAAATGGGCAGCAATGGCTTATTGCTGGACAAACAAGGTCACCTCGTACTTTGCCAGCATGGCGATCGGAGAATGGCCAGAATGAATGCCCCTTTGAATAAGCCAAAGGCTGATTTCGTGACACTGGCTGACCAATACCAGGGCAAACGTATGAGCAGTCCCAATGATGCCACATTCAACAAGCAAGGTGAACTTTTTTTCACCGACCCGCCTTATGGTTTGCCCGGGCGGAATGATGACGATCCCACAAAAGAGATAAAATGGAATGGCGTTTATAAAGTAAAAAAGAATGGTCAGGTGATTTTGCTGATCGACAGCGTGGCAAGACCTAATGGCATCGCCTTCTTCCCGGGTGAAAAAAAATTATTGGTGGCGAACAGCGACCCTCAAAAGCCGAACTGGTATGTATATGATGTAAA
>DATMHB010000165.1:0-9332 GCA_035555175.1 Flavisolibacter sp.
AAACTACAGGCACAAGATCAAAAAGATGGGCAGGCTTGTATCCCGGATTTCGATCCGCGTTTTGGTTTTTTTGCTGTCGTGTTCTTTTATAATCGTTATCGTCTACTGTTAGCTTTCCAGCGGAATTAGTGTACCTTGGAACGGCAAACTGGCAATTGCTTTTCATGCGCTTGTTACGATTTACCCTGCTTATTCTTTTAATCTGTACCTCCGAATCTGTTCTTGCACAATTACAGATCGTGCCGCAAAATAATGCCCAGGCTTTAGCGCAGAAGTTGGTAGGGTCGGGTGTTATCATTAGCAAAGTAAAGATCACGGGTTCCAATCTTTCAACAGCTTTCTTTTATAATCGAAGCGGCTCAACACAATTAGGGATCGATAGTGGCATCGTGCTTTCAACAGGCCGGGTGATCGGAGGAGCCGGCTTTAACGGGCTTGATGGATCGCAAAACCTCTTGGCCAGTAATCAAATCGGTACGGATGGCGATGCCGATTTGAATGCGTTGGTAAAACCGCGGCAAACAGGTGATGCGGTCATCCTTGAATTTGATTTTATTCCGGTAGGGGACTCTGTAAAGTTTCGCTATGTATTCAGCTCAGAAGAGTATCCCATTTTTACCTGCAGCAATTTTAATGATGTATTTGCTTTCTTCATCAGCGGCCCTGGCTTTTCCGGATCAAAGAACATTGCGTTGGTTCCGGGCACCAATATTCCCGTTGCCATCAATTCGATCAACAGCGGTACGCCCGGCAATAGCTATGATATCTCAACTTGCAACAGCATGGGACCCGGTTCGCCATTTACACAATACTATGTCGACAATACGGGCAACAATTTTTTCACGCATAATGGTCATACAACTGTGTTGACGGCAGCGGCTGCTGTGATACCGTGCAACACGTATCATTTAAAGATTGCCATTGCCGATGTGCAGGACAGGTCGTACGACAGCGGTGTATTCCTTGAAGCGGAAAGTTTGAAGTCAGATCCATTGCAGATCATTGGTTCAACACCAGTCTCTTTTGGAACCGCATATCTTGCAGAAGGCTGTCACCAGGGCGGCATCAATGTGCTCCGAAAACGAAAATCTCCGGCTCCTGTTGACGTGAACCTGGTGTTTGCCGGCACTGCCGTGAACGGAGTAGACGTTCAGAAGATTCCTTCCGTTGTTACGATCCCTGCGAATGATTCTTTTGTCTTTGTTCCCATCATTCCGATCGCCGACAATCAGCCGGAAGGCATTGAATCCCTCAAGATCTACGTCTCCAACGGTTGTTTGCTTGCCAATTATTTTCTTGACAGTATCCAGATCCAGATCCGGGATTACGATACACTGGCCTTCGCGCCTTCGCCGCGGATTGGACTATGCATGAACAATGCAGTACAACTCATCGCAAGCTCGGGTTATGCAACCTATCAGTGGACGCCGGCTGCTTCGCTGAGTAATGCCGGAATTTATAATCCGCTGGCCGCTCCCGATTCAGGTACCACCTACATTTGTTCGGCATCACTGGGCATTTGCCATGCGATGGATTCTGTGCGGGTGGAAATAAAAAAGCTGGAGCTCATTTCAAAAAAAGGCATCAACTGCCGCAATGGGACAGGTGAGATCAAAGTGAGTGGCGGCTGGGAATGGAAGCAACCGGTTCAATATAGTATCAACAATAAGAATTATGGAACGGATTCAGTATTTACCGGTCTCGGTGCCGGCAACTATACTGTTCGTATCCGCGACGCATCCGGCTGCATCGACAGCATGATGATCCAGCTTCCACAAGCACATTCCGATCTTATTTTAAGGGACAGTATTACCACTGCCTCCTGTTTCGGCCTTAACGGCCGCATCAGCCTCTCTGCATCCGGGGGACAGATTCCTTATGCATTTAAACTGGACAATGACCCCTATGCCGCAACGCAGGATTTTATGGTGCCCGCAGGGCCACATACTATTTCCGTTTCCGATTATAATGGTTGTGTTGAAACCCGGCAGGTGCGGGTGGATAAAGATCCGCCCATTTCAGTGAATATAGCACAAGGCCCGCTCGTCTGTAACGGTGATGCACAGGCGCTGATCCATTTGCAGGCTGCAGGTGGTGACGGCCACTATGAATATTCGATTGACGGAGTGAATTTCCAGGGGCCCGATAGTTTCCTGATCACAAACGGCAATCTCGATCTCAAAGTGCGGGACGATAAAGGATGTTCGCTTGCCAGGACAGTATATGTTCCACTCAATGAAAAGTTGATCCTCGATGCAGGACAGGATACGGCCATTTGCCAGGGCGATCGTGTACAGCTGCATGCAACGGGCAATGCGCAGGATTTTCTTTGGGACCAGTCGGCGTCACTCTCCGACGTTGGCATAGCCAATCCGATTGGCAGCCCCCAATTCACAACGAAGTATTTTATCACCGGTACGCGGGGCATTTGCTCGGTACGGGACTCAGTGCTCGTTACGGTGTATCCTGCGCCGGTGGCCGATGCCGGACCCGATTCAACAATTTGTCTGGGTAGAACCATTGCGCTGCAGGGAAGCGGTGGACAAAAATTTTCCTGGCTCCCTGTCGGTCAGGTAAGCAATGCAGGCGCTAGTCATCCTGTTATCAGGCCGTCTCGGACCAGCCGGTATTTTTTGAAAGTATTCGACGTGCATGGTTGCCCTTCGCTGAGATACGATACCGTTGAGATAACGGTTGTTGAGGCCGTGAAGGTGGACGCAGGCAGGGATACTACCATTACCCTCGGGCAGCCACTCCAGCTCAACGGAAAGGAGCTTACGGGCACCGGCGCCAATATCGTTGAATGGTCGCCGTCATTCGGGTTGTCGGATCCTCACATACTCGATCCGGTGGCCATCCTCACCAATGACCTTGTATACCGCCTCAAACTTAGCACCAGCGACGGGTGCGAAGGCAATGACGAAGTGGCCATAAAAGTTTTTAATCGCCCCGATATCTTCGTGCCCACCGGCTTCACCCCGAACGATGACGGAAAGAATGATGTGCTGAAACCGATCCCCGTCGGAATGAAAGCGTTCAGGTATTTCAGCGTGTATAACCGCTGGGGCCAGCTGGTCTTCTCCAGTACTAATGAAAGAAACGGATGGGACGGAAAAGTAAATGGCGTAAAGGAATTGGCTGGCACATTTATATGGTTGGCAGAAGGGGTCGATTACAAGGGGA
Organism: Flavisolibacter sp.; assembly: GCA_035555175.1. Taxonomy (GTDB): domain Bacteria; phylum Bacteroidota; class Bacteroidia; order Chitinophagales; family Chitinophagaceae; genus Flavisolibacter. Next base: position 3,184 of record DATMHB010000165.1, read on the forward strand.
ATACCATTCAACGAAGAGGGGTTGTAACACTTATTCGATAATATAGTTTCCAATTGGCTCAGCCGTGAAGATCACAAAGCAGCAAATGCAGGCAAGCGACGACCGCGACCGAGAAAGAGAGGCGACATGAGAAGCAGCGTGTAGGCAGCTGCTGCAGCGGATCACTTCTTTTGCGGCCCCGCCCGAAACCTCCTGCCATTACGGAGAATCTTCCTACATTTCAATATGCAAACAAAAATACCGGTGTTGTTTTTACTGCTCCTCTCTTCCGCCTTCGTGCGGGGCCAGGATTTTTCTTTGTATCAAAGAAAATTGTTTATCCAGGGCAATGACACGCTTCCCTACCGGTTATTGCTGCCGGCAAATTACAATGCGTCAAAAAAATATCCGCTGATCGTTTTTCTTCATGGTTCGGGAGAAAAGGGAAGGGATAATGAAAAGCAACTCCTCCATGGCGGCGACCTGTTTTTGAGGGCCGATATCAGATCATCATTTCCGGCCATCGTTGTGTTTCCCCAATGTCCTGAGGGCAGCCGGTGGGCGAATTATCAATTGGTGGATTCAGGGGGTAAAAGAGCCTTTGTACTCCAGGCCAGCCTGCCTGCAACAAAACCTATGCTACTGCTGGCCGCCCTTATTAGACAAATGAAAGAAGATTTCAGGCTGCAGGAAAAAAGACTTTATGTTGGTGGGTTATCCATGGGAGGCATGGGCACTTTTGAATTGGTAAGGCGTAACCCGAAATTATTTGCGGCCGCTTTTCCTATCTGCGGCGCTGCAGATACATCCACCGCGAAAAGCATGAGGAAATTAAGCTGGTGGATATTTCATGGAGCGAAAGACGATGTCGTACCTCCGGCTTCCTCAATAGCAATGGCAGCGGCGTTGAAACAAGAAGGTGCTGATGTTCGATTGACCATCTATCCTGAGGCGAATCACAATAGTTGGGATGCAGCATTTGCTGAAAAGGATCTCATGCCGTGGTTGTTTTCGAAACATAAATGATCAGGCACGAAAAAGAGAAGCGAGTCCGAGACTGTTATTTTCATCGTCCTTGCAGATGGCGAGCGTGATGATGCCAATGCTGTCGTTACCAAAAAGCAATTGTGTTTTTCTGATCTCAAGCGCAGCTACCTCGAGTGCTTTTTCGTGGTACTTCCTTACCGGACTCTTGCCCTGCAGCATTTGAGCAAAGGATTGCAAATAAGGATTCTGCGAGCGTGCTATGTCGTCGATCGAAAGCTCCGCCAGTTCTGCAGTGGCCGACACGCGAACGGAGTATGCGGGTGCTAAAAGATTTTCTTCCGCAATGCTATGGAACTGGTCGCCGATGCGAAGAGCAAAAATGGTAAGTATGAGGCTATCGAGAAAATCGTAATTGATCGCATTGATCGGTACATCCCTGAATGTATATAAACCCTCGATGCCGGAGAGGAGGAGCAAGGGGTTGAGGTTTAGCTCCTTTGCCTTCTGGTTGATGGTTTGATAAAACATCTGTTCATTCATACAGTCCAGTTTTCAGGGTAATTCAAGAGCAAATTACTAGCAATATTTGTTCCGTTCGCGGTTTTGGCCACAATTCCGCAGGCGCTAATGCCCGCAAAAAAAAGTGGATGTATACCCTTTCTGATCTTCAACGTGCTGAACCTGCTATTTATTTCCTGTATGTCATGATTTCCTGAAAAGGCCCCCGATCGCACCTTAATTTGCGATGACCAGGCCTCGTCGTTCCGGGTAATGAACGCCTCTCTGCGATCCCTTTCTTCCGCACGACAAATTTTTCTGTACTCCATGACAGATAAATTTTAAGCCCATGTAGCGGGTTTCACCGGCCGGCGCGGAAAATTACTTTTGGTTGTTCTTTGCGTTCCTAATTTGTACTTAGCACCTTCTTTGTGTTCCAACCTTTGATGTTCGCCCCTGTCTCCTCTCTTGTGTATTTTCCAGGGACAAGGGGGTTTCAGTGAAGGGGATTTCAAATCCCGTGTCCCTAATTAATTATGAGGAAGATCCTGTTGTTGTCCGGGAGACACGAGGCGAACCAAAACTAAACCAATGTGTCCTTTGCGTTTAGTACTTCCTCACAATATTGTTTTATTCGGTGTTCTCATTTTTGGGGCACCGGCTTTTCATAGCTGCGGCCGCTTTCCAATAATTCAATTCCTTTCGTGGTCCTGAATTTCGTTCTGACAAAAGAATTCATTTGATAATTTAATTGGCGCTTCACGGTAAAATGCAGATGTGGCCACAGTACGAAGCCGGTGCGGCCGCTATACCCGATGAGCTGGCCCTTTGCTACTGTGCCGTGTTTAATTAAAACGCCATTTTGTTGAAGATGCCAGTAGCAGCCAAAACTTCCATCGCCGTGCTGAATAATTATAAAGTTGGCCTTTCTCTGGTACTTCGAAAATGGTCCTCCTTCGTTGCTGTCGTCTTTGTAACCATATACCACTCCTTCTCTGGCAGCATATACTGGTGTTCCCACGGGCATTTCAAAATCCAGGGCTGCCTTGTTCAAATGGGAAAACCGGCCGCCATATCCTTGAACTACTTTATGACGGGTGCCTTGGGCAAAAGGAAGGTCGTAAACATAACTGTCGAGGTTTTCGGTAACCTCGCTGCCTAATGAGAAATAGATGGCAATGCCGGCCACTATGGCAATAATGATGAGCACTATTTTCAACCGTATCTTCAAATGAATAAGAAAGCAAATAAAGCTAGCGCAATTGTCCGGAAACCCGGCCGGCCGTGGGAAGCAATCAACTGCGGCTTTGCAGTCTTCGCTCCGCGCAAAACTTGCCTCGAAATCCTGAATGAAGTTGTTAAATCCCGCTCATGAACGAAAATCAGTATCGCATTAAGTCTTATCTTTACCCCTCACCAAAGGAAAGGAGGTATTCATGACATCTACAGAATATTCATGGGAACCTTCGGTTGGTATCGCCTAACCGGGTTGCTCCATCAAAATATCTGAATGGCGGAAAACGCCAAACGGCCACCAGTATCTGGTGGCTTTTTATTTCTGTCGTCCGCCCAAAAAATACTAACTTGATCTGGCAGAAATGGGGAGATCGACCTATGAGATGGACGGCCATTATATTCATCATTTTAATTTCACAATCTTCATACGCTCAGCGGCAAAATTCGTTCAGCTCGATCGACTGGCATGTCAGTTTCGTGGATGCCGCTACGCCCGATTCCCTGTCGTTGAAACTGACTACGCCCTACCATAGCGATCTTGAAAAAGTAAGGGCCATCTTTAGCTGGATCGCCCAGCATATTGCCTACAATACAGGCGTGTACAATAAACCGAGGTCGGCGACACATTTTGTAAGCGCTCCGCTGGATACTGTGACCGTGTGGAAGTCGGGCATTGAAATGACCGCTCAGAAAGTACTCGACCGTCGCATCGCCGTTTGCGAAGGCTATGCAAAATTATTCAAGACCTTATGCGACTACGCCGGCATCCGCTGCGAACTCGTTTACGGTTATGCAAAATGTTACCTCGAACGAAGTGAAAAATTCAGGACCAATCATACGTGGAATGCAGTACTGATCGACAGTACATGGCAATTGCTCGATGTAACCTGGGCCAGTGGTTATATTTCCTTTGGCAATGAATTCGTTCAGCGCATTGATGAATCGTATTTTTTGCCATCACCCAAACAATTTATTCTCGACCATTATCCGGAAGACCTGCGGTGGACCCTGCTTGAGCATCCGCCACCATTGAAAGAATTCCAGTTCTCTCCTTTCAGATACAAATCGTTTATCAAGTACGGCATTGAATCGTTGAAGCCGGGCAATGGTGTGATTGAAGCGTCTGTAGGCGATACTATCGAGATCGGTTTCCGTGTAAAGGATGCCGAAAAAAATAAGCACATTTCTCCCGATCCATTTTTCGATTCCACCTGGTTCCAGGCGCCGGCGTCCGCCTTTCTGAATCCCGTTGTGAATGTAGATCTGGTGCGCTACACTTACATCATCAGCTCGGACCAGGTAGAATGGCTGCACCTTTTGTATAACGAAGATGTCGTTTTGCGCTTCCGTCTAAAGTTGCGCAGGGTGCCGGGAGCAGATAATTAAATTGTAAGCATTCCAATGCGTATAGGTAAACTGAAATTATTCCTGATCATCAATGGAAGCATTGCTGTGGGCTTGTTGTGTTATTTCCTTCTTTGGTTTTTGAGCCCAACTGCAATGGGCAAGATGGTGAGCCCTTTTTACGCCAACACCATCACGGTCAAATATGTGGCGCACGGTCATGAATTTATGGGTGAATTCATGCGCAACGATATATCGTATTCGGACCGGAACATCGCCATCGCGTTTCTTTCTTTCCATCCCCAAAGCTCACGGGTGCGCTCCTTCATGGGAGTTTGCGCAGAGCCGCTTGCCTGGTGGTTTGTGTTCCTGTTGGCCTCCTCCATGCTGCTGCTCACCGACAATCTTGTTTTCTCAAAGGGCACCGTATTTATTTTTCAGAAAAAATTTCCATGGGTCTCGATGGAAGAATTTTATCCTTTCCCTTTTGCCCGTGATCACGAAGAACAAGTGCCTCGTCGAGAGCACGCGAAGGCTCAGCGATTGATCGAAAAAAAATAATACGCCGCCATATTTTCTTGTTCGCCATGCCCAACCGGGCTTTGAAGATAGTATCGGCATTTTTGTAAAACCCGCTCTGGTCAAGGGTTTCAGAAACCATTTTCAACCTTTGCGATAGTATTGAGCAGCATTATTTGTTTACCGGCCGTTTTTTCCGCAACTATCTTTGTGGCCAGATGATTGATCCAGGTTACCCTTCCACCTCCTAGTATCATCTTCTTCTCTGCTTGCCCCTTTCGATTGCTTTCTCAGAATAAAGAACATTTTTTAATTCAAAAAAACCGATTTATGAAAAAGCAATTTGTAAACAACCTTAGCAGAACGAAGAAATCAATTTTGAATCTTGGCCTCGCAGGTATTCTTTTCGTTGGCCTGCCCTCAGTAGTTAACGCAGAAGAAAAGCCAGGTACGCCCTCAGGTGTTAGCGTGAATTACGTGGGTTCAGTAGACAATCAACCCGTGTTCCAGATCGAATTCGATAACAAGAACGAAGAGCAATTCACCATTTCAATTAAAGACAGCGACGGAAATGTTCTATATGTTGAGCGTTCAAAGGATAAAAAATTCGTCAAGCGTTTCAAATACCAGGGTGAAGAAGCAGTGAAGCTCACCTTTGTTCTCTCCACTGATAAAGAAAAGCAGGCACAGGTATTTGAAGTGAACAAAAGCATCCGGGTCGTTCAGGATGTCGTGGTCAACAGACTATAATGAATTTTATCTCTCTGTCTTCGCCGCTGCATCCAACGCATTCGGGAATGTTGTCTGCCAAAAAAATGCGTATGCAGCAGATGGGTGGGAGGTAAAGGGCCTCAGGGCCCACTTTAAAAATCTCAAAGCGGTGCTTTGAGATTTTTTTATTTAATGTCGCAGCGGATCTTATCTCCTTTAAAAGACCGGGAGCTAAGGTTAATTGCTTATCTCTTCCTCAAACTTCAGGGGTGTGCGATGCATGCCCTGTGCCGGCGTAAAGCCCCATCGATTTTAGCTTGCCATTCCGTGGTTCAAAATTTGCATGATAAATTTTAAGATCAGGCTGGCTTTATTGCTTTATTAACGGAAACTTTATAATTTTTTGCCCGGAACCACGTTATTGATGTTCTCCACTTCAACCTGTTTAACGATTGCTGTCGATTTTTTTACGGTAAAAAAATAATTATGGCCCAAACGAACAATGACCGTCCGGCACAGGCGGAAGATAGCTTGTACACCTATGATTCTTTTAGCGGCACCTCAAAAAGGCAGGGGGACCGGTCCAATTTTCTCTGGTGGTGTGCCGGCGCCCATCAGAAATTATTACAGCAATTTCCTTCAGAACAAACAAAATATGCGGGTCTTGGAGGTGTGTTACTGGCTACGCTCATTCTAGCCGCTCTTTCGTCTGGTTATGCCATTTATAGTGTGTTCGGCAACATGATGTGGACGGTTGCATTTGCCGCAATCTGGGGGCTGATCATTTTCAATTTTGACCGCTTCCTTGTGTCTACCATGCGCAAGTATGGCGTAAGTAAAAGCCGGCAGGTGTGGATGGCCATACCACGACTGGC
>DATMHB010000166.1:0-2968 GCA_035555175.1 Flavisolibacter sp.
TCGGTTTAAAAAATAATGTAAAGGTAGATGGTCCTCTGCCGGCCAACATAACTGATCTGGAAGATATTATTGATTACAAACGAAAGTTGGCGGGCGTACTCACCTTTACCATCGCCGGAATTAAATTTTAGAGATACTAATTCAAGACCGCCATAGCTGTAATACCGCGTCACCATTCATTTATTATTCAAAAAATGCTCATCAAAAATGAAGTCCTTTATAAAACTTGTCGCCCTGCTCTTTATCGTACTATCGTGCACTCCCAAAAAAAACAAAGATGTTGAAAACGTTTCCACATACAATAAGGAATTGAAAGAGGTCATTAAAGACTCAAATAGAAACCTGGATACTGCACTCATCAATCTTACGTTCAATAAAAACGAGATCCAGACTATTTCACCAAATGACCTGAAAGAAATTGCCGGGGAGCAGGCGTTTAAAGATTTACTGAAAACAGAAAAAGCTTTTCTGTCCAAATGGGAACCCATCGCCAACTTTAAAAGCGCTGCCGGCATCAAACTCCAGCCAACACCAAACATCACCCGCAGGTGCGGTACGCTGGACCGAGCCCCCGATAATGCACCACGACGGCCCGTTGCCAGTGGCGCCCGGGCTATTTCATTGGATTACTATGTCGTTGAGGTCCCGATCGCCTTTCATATTATCGCCAATTCGGCACGCCTGGGCCTTCAAGGCAATATGAAACAACGGATCGTGGATCAAATTAACACGTTAAATCGACTGTACCGTCCGTTTCGGATTTCCTTTAAATTAAATTCCATCGATACTAGTATTAATGACCGTTGGTACAACAATGCCAGTGAAAACGGAGATGCGGAAGCCTTACACCAAATGACTGCCCAGCTGAGTAAAAACCCCGCCCGCTTCATGAATGTGTATACGCTAAATCTGGCCAACTTAGGTGAATCCACTTTTCCCTGGTACCCTACTCGTCAAACGTCATTAGATTATGTGCTGATCAACTACAATACTCTATCAGGAGGTCCCGCTAATTTCCAAAACGGAAACTATACAGGAGGCAAGACCTTAGTGCATGAAGCAGGTCATTTTTTAGGGTTATTGCACACGTTCGAAGGAGGAGATCCGCGCTTTCAATGCAATTCGCCCCATTACAACGGATGCGCCAATCGTGGAGATCAGGTGGACGATACGCCGAGTCAAAAGAACTGCTATTTTGAGGGTTGTGATGAAAACCTGGATTCATGTCCGCAAGACCCTGGTAAAGATCCTGTTAAAAATTACATGGGCTATAACCCAGATGCCTGCATGAATCAATTTACACGCGGGCAAGGCGACCGTTTACTCCAAAGTATTATTAACTTTAGGTTCTACTTAATAACAAACCCCTGATGAGTATGCGTTACGTGGCGTTTTGGTGTTTGCTAAGCTGCGCTTCAGTACAGGTTGGTTCCCAAACCGATCTGCGTGTACAAAAACAAGGCCGGATCAAACTTATGGATCCGGAAAATAAGGTCTACGCGATCTATGCAAACGACAAAACGACTTACTTCCCTTTGAAGCTGGAGGATCGGTTTAAGCGGGAAGGATTAGCCGTTTATTTTGAAGGGACGATCGATACAGCACGGATGAAAAATGTGCGTTTATCTGGTTTCCCCATCAAGCTTACTAAGATCAGGGCTCAATGATCTTCTATAAATGACGTTATAAAATGCTCGCCAGTCCCAGTTGTCAGTAGTCGTCATTATTATTTACAGGCACCCGTTGCCGTTAGTTTGGCGACTGCGTCCGTCTCCAACCGCAAGGATAAAAAAGTTATAATAAGCAAAGCCCTTTGCTCCATACACTTCTCATCCTTCGCGCTAGGGCATACGTTTAAAATATCCGCAAAACTACAAGGCTTGCTTAATTCATGTCCCGTTCTTAATATATAAAATACTGCAACTCAATTCTGTTGGCGCAGCAAATTAATCGTTTTCCTAAATAGACGTTTGCATTATCATTTACGCCAATCAGGTATTATTTTAGCTCCAGATACAGGTAAACATCCACACTATGAAACCAAGACTGATAATATTACTGCTTACAATAACGCTTGCCAGTTGCGGTACAGCTAAAAAAGGATGTCCCGCGGCAAATTACCACGGCCCAAAATTCAAAGCTCCAAAAAAATCCAAGGGTCCCAAAAAATATAAAACCTCCTCTTTCAGCTGGTATAATGGATAAATGATCGAATGACATTGCAATTCTTGTACTCGAAAACGTGATTTGGTCAATAATTATTTGTGTGCTCCTGCATCTACCAGTTCGAAAGAGAAGAAACGAAGACGGAAAAAGGAACCGTTATGCTGATCCGATAGGGTTTGAGGTCGCGAGTTGCAGCTTAAGGACGCCGGACTACGATCTATCTTATCTTCCTCAAGATCGGATACATTGAAAATTTTATTTACCAACTTTATAATTGTCTGGACAGGTAGGCCAGACGGATAATTATACCCGAAGAAGTCATTTATATGACCTAATGCCACCAAAGATCCGATTTGAGCGGCCACCGATAAATACCGTGTTAATACGGTAAGAATATCAAACCCTTCACCTGTATCTTTATAAAGATTATTTATCCGGAAGTTTAAGGCACAGACAGTTTTGTCTTATTGGAGAATTCGGACTGCCCGAACTCTTCTTTCGCGGTGTTACTATTTCAATCGAACTTCATCGACTTTTAAAATCTCCTATCAGAATCCATTTTATCCGCCCAGGAGTGAAGATCATTACAGGTGTTTAAAGCCTCTTTATCACAGTATATTTTACAAGGATAGCACCAGGAGAAATGCAAATATTTTTTGTGAGCCTATAACCTAAACGCTATTTTATGAGATCTTCAATTTTATGGGGGCTGAGCATTTTTGCGGTACTTCTTTTACCCGGATGTCATAAGGACGACGCGGTTACCAATACTCCGCCACCACCTAATCCACCAACTCCACCC
>DATMHB010000167.1:0-2026 GCA_035555175.1 Flavisolibacter sp.
CTTATAGGTTCCGTTCTCATCCCGCAGAGCGTTAATTTTGCCGGTAAGCAAATTGCGCCTAACATTGAAATCAAATTCGAAACCTCAAATGTTTGCCATGCGGAAACCCTTTTCTTTCTTAATGCTCCTTTTTTTCGGCACCGCCTGCCGCTCACAAAATCTTTCTATCATACCCCAGCCCGTCTCTGTTAAGCCAGGCAACGGCACGTTCGTCCTTTCCAAAAAGACGGTGCTGGCTGCACGTGATGAAGAAGACCGGAAAACGGCGCGCCTTTTCAATGATTATCTCAAGCAGGTATATGGCTTTACGCTCGACATCGATAAGCAGGAAGGGAAGAACTTCATTCGCTTTTCCACGAAGAATTTTATTAAGGCCCCCGATAAAGACGCTTACAGCTTAAATGTAACCGCGAATGGGATCGCTATCGACGGCGATACCTATACAGGAACTTTTTACGGCATGCAGACATTGATCCAGTTGCTCCCGGTTGATCCGCCAGCAATGACTAGCCTGTCAATTCCTTTCGTATCCGTACAGGACTATCCGCGCTTTGCTTACCGGGGATTGCACCTTGACGTTTGCCGTCATTTCACACCTATACCATTTGTGAAAAAGTATATCGATTATATCGCCCTTCATAAAATGAATTATTTCCACTGGCACCTTACGGACGACCAGGGCTGGAGGATCGAGATCAAAAAATATCCCAGGCTCACAACCGTAGGCGGGTTCAGGAACGGAACACTGATCGGAAGGTATCCCGGAACCGGCAATGATAACCAGACTTATGGCGGATTTTATACGCAGGACGAAATAAAAGAGATCGTGCAGTATGCGGCCGACAGGCATATCACCGTAATTCCCGAAATTGAAATGCCAGGTCATTCATCAGCAGCCATAGCGGCGTATCCTTACCTCAGTTGCTTTCCCGAGGAGCCAACGAAGATCCCCACCAGTCCTTCTACCGAAAGTGTGCAGCAACAGGCCAACGGTAGAAAAAAACTGGTGCAGGAAACCTGGGGCGTGTTTGAAGATGTGTTTTGCGCAGGTAATGATTCCACCTTCCTTTTCTTGCAGGACGTCATGGATGAAGTGCTGCCGCTATTTCCCTCAACCTATATTCATGTTGGTGGCGATGAATGCCCGAAAGAGAATTGGAAGCGTTGTCCGAAATGCCAGGCACGTATCAGACAGTTAGGCCTCAAAGATGAACATGAACTACAGAGTTATTTTATCCAGCGCATGGAGAAATACCTGAATAGTAAAGGCCGCACCCTTATCGGTTGGGATGAAATATTGGAGGGTGGTCTTGCGCCTAATGCAGTGGTCATGAGCTGGCGCGGTGAACAAGGAGGAATTGATGCCGCGAAACAAAACCACCAGGTGATCATGACACCGGGAAATTATGTTTACTTCGACCATTCACAAACAAAGAACGAAGATTCTATTACCATTGGCGGATATACCAGCGTGGAAAAAGTTTATAGTTATGAACCCGTTCCAAAGGAACTTAACGATTCGCAGGCAAAATATGTCATGGGTGCGCAGGCCAATCTTTGGACTGAGTATATCAAGTATCCGAGCAAGATCGAATACATGATCTTCCCCAGATTAAGCGCGCTCAGTGAAGTGCTATGGAGCCCAAAGGAAAGAAGAAACTGGAACGATTTCGAACAGCGCCTGCAAACGCAATTTAAAAGATATGATCGATGGAAGGCGAATTACAGCAAGGCGTACCATGACCTGAGTGGTCAGATCAGAAAATCAAAGAATGGCAAAGATGTGAGCTGGGTTCTCGTGCCGAGGAAAAAAGCAACGATCAGGATCGCCGATCCTAAGGGCCGCATACAATATGTAACAACGGACAGCATAGAATATGCGCTTACGGCATCCGGATGGTATACCGCGCAGCAGGTACTGAAAAAACCTGTTGCAAAGTCGGCAAACCGTGATGTGACCATTGGCAGTCCGCTCCGGATCAATTACACTGTTAATAAGGCCACGGGCAAGGATGTGGTGATTTCG
>DATMHB010000168.1:0-5865 GCA_035555175.1 Flavisolibacter sp.
CAAAGTTTTTATTACTTTGCTGCACATTAAGACGAATTCATGAAACAAACAAAGACAACGACCACCAGAAAGGCAGCCCGTCCGGCGGCGAAAGCTTCTTCAGCAGGCATAGGCACGCTTTTCGACAAGGGCAACCTGATGTGGATGCTGATCGGACTTGGCATCATGGCCGTTGGCTTCCTCCTCATGGCAGGCGGCCGCAGCGCCGATCCCAATGTGTTTGATAAGAACCAGGTGTACAGTACGACGCGCATAACCATTGCACCGATCATTATTCTGGCTGGTCTCGTAGTAGAGATCGTAGCCATCTTCCGCCGTCCTAAAAACATCTGATCCCGGGATGAGCATTATACAAGCCATTATCATAGCCATCGTGGAAGGGCTCACCGAATTCCTGCCCATTTCTTCCACCGGGCACATGGTCATTACCAGCTCATTGCTCGGAATTGAAAAAAATGATTTTACAAAATTGTTCGAAGTGTCCATTCAGCTGGGCGCCATCCTTGCTGTTGTGATACTTTATTGGAGAAAATTTTTCGACTTCAGCCGGTGGCAGTTTTATGTGAAGCTGCTCATTGGCGTTATTCCCGCCCTGGTATTGGGCTTCTTATTCAGTGATAAGATTGACCGCTTGCTGGAGAGTCCAACCACGGTAGCCTTAACTACACTGTTCGGAGGCATAGTCCTGATCTTTATTGACCGTGTTTTCAGGAATCCGGTTATCCAGACAGATGATCGCATTTCTTTTCCGAATGCCTTCATCATCGGATGCTGGCAGGTGCTGGCCATGGTGCCTGGCGTTAGCCGCAGTGCCGCGTCCATCATCGGTGGCATGCAGCAAAAGCTCACCCGGAGCCTGGCCGCCGAATTCTCCTTTTTTCTTGCAGTGCCTACGATGTTCGCAGCCACTGCCTATGCGTTGGTGCTGAAAAAATGGAATGGCGACGGCATAACAAAAAAAGGCTATCAGCTGATCATGGAAACTCACGAGAATGCCTATGCGTTTATTGCAGGCAACCTCATTGCCTTTGTGGTGGCACTTCTTGCCATACGGTTTTTCATCCATTTTCTCAAAGCATACGGCTTCCGCGCCTTTGGCATCTACCGTGTGATCCTTGGTACCGTTCTGCTGATACTGATCTATTCGGGCAAGATGTAAGAAATTCAAAACGATAAAAGGGAAAGTGCCGAAAGCACAAACCATATTATTGGCCGCTACTCCGCCATTTCCAGATGATTTTTTAATGGTCGCAGCGTGCTTCAGTAGGCGCGCTCGTTACAGTGCCAATGGACTCTTCTTGCCAAGCAGATAACCGATCATTTTAAACGATCCCCGGAAAGTTCGGTTCTTCTTTTGCCCTCCCCGCGGAGCGACTTTGGCTTTTCAACTTGTTACAGCGCCAGCCATTCTGCGTTTTACTTACATTTACACACGAGCCAAACATTCAACCCAACCTCATTCAACATGCCAACATCCCCGAAAAAAATAATCAATGCGTGGGCCATGTACGACTGGGCCAACAGTGCTTATTCCCTCATCGTGGTCTCGGCCATTTTTCCCACTTATTTCATTAGCATCGCTCCCGAAAAAGTAGATTTTATAGGCCGGTCATTTGACCGTTCGGCGCTCGCATCATATATGATCTCGTTTTCCTTTTTTGTTATTGCCATACTCTCTCCCATTCTTTCATCGATTGCGGACTATAAAGGCAATAAGAAAAGCTTTATGAAATTCTTTTGCTACCTCGGTTCGGCTGCATGTGCGGGTCTAACCTTCATGACGGCAGATCATATTGTGTTCGGGATCGTTTGTGCCATTTTTGGTGCCATCGGCTACGCAGGCAGCATCGTATTTTATAATGCTTACCTGCCTGAAATTGCCGACGAGAAAGACCAGGACCGCGTCAGCGCAAAGGGTTTTGCACTCGGCTATGTGGGCAGCGTGTTACTGATGGTGGTTTGCCTCTGTTTCATTCTTTTGAACGCAGATAACAAGATGGGCTGGGGCAGCTGGCCCGTGCGGCTCTCCTTCCTCGCTGTTGGACTTTGGTGGGCCGGCTTTTCGCAAATAACTTTCAGCAGGCTTCCGCCGTCAAAAGCATCGCAACAACATCCTGAATACAATTTGCTCGTCAATGGATTTTATGAGCTGCGAAAAGTTTGGGAACAGCTGCAACATCACCCGGTTACAAAAAGATTCCTCGTCAGCTTTTTCTTTTACAACATGGGCGTACAAACCGTTATGTACCTTGCACCCTATTTTGCTGCGGACGAACTGAAGCTGCAATCGGACGAACTGATCATCACCATCGTAATCATTCAGCTCGTAGCAATATTTGGCGCCATCCTGTTCTCGAGGCTATCGAAACGCACGAGCAATTTGTTTACGCTGGGCGTGATCATCATCATCTGGATCGGCATCTGCGTGTATGCCTATTTTGTTCAAACCGTGATACAATTTTACGGTCTTGCTTTTTGTGTGGGCATGGTAATGGGTGGCATCCAGTCCATGTCGCGCTCCACCTACTCCAAGCTGCTACCGCCTACGAAGGATACCGCCTCGTTCTTCAGTTTTTTTGACATTTGCGACAAGATCGGACTGGTGGTAGGCACACTCACCTTTGGGTACGTTGGTGAATTCCTCGGCGGCATGCGCAATTCGGTCGTGGCCCTGATGATCTTCTTTATTATCGGTGGCATTTTGTTATTGTTAGTGGACAGAAAAAGACAAAGCGTTGTTACTGCATGAAATTATATACCATCAACACAGGATTTTTTAAGCTGGATGGCGGAGCTATGTTTGGCGTTGTACCCAAATCGATCTGGAATAAGATCAATACGGCCGATGAAAAGAACCTCTGCAACTGGGCCATGCGCTGTTTGCTGATCGAAGACGGCGACCGGCTCATTCTCGTCGACAATGGCATCGGCAACAAGCAGGATGAAAAATTCCTCGGACACTACCACCTTAGTGGAAATGAAACACTGGACAGCTCGCTGGGAAAGCATGGCTTTCATCGCCACGATATTACAGACGTATTTCTTACGCACCTGCATTTTGATCATTGCGGAGGATCGATCATTCGGCACGGTGACGCGCTGATACCAGCGTTTCCGAATGCAAAATACTGGAGCAATATGGCTCACTGGGATTGGGCAACTCATCCAAATGATCGCGAAAAGGCTTCCTTTCTCAAGGAAAATATTCTTCCCATCCGGGAAAGCGGGCAGCTGAACTTCATCGACACGCCTGAGACCACGAGCGGTATGTTACCATCCGTTTTATTCGGTGAAAGTATCTCCATCCGTTTTGTGGATGGCCATACCAGGGCCATGATGCTGCCGCAGATCAAGTACAAAGGCAGGAGCATAGTTTTCATGGCGGACCTGCTTCCTTCAGTGGGTCATATTCCGCTTCCATACGTTATGGCCTACGATATGTTTCCACTTACCACGCTGCACGAGAAAAAAAACTTTCTTGATCAGGCTTTCAAAGAATCTTACATACTCTTTTTTGAACACGATCCTGCCATTGAATGCTGCAACCTGCAAATGACAGAAAAGGGCATAAGACCGGATCAGCATTTCAGGCTCGACGAGATCAGCTGAAATTATCGCCACGCTTTCTTTTTTTGAATGCACGGATGCTGAGTATCAGCAAGCTTCCGATGATGGCAGGAAGGATCAGGTTCATGAACCACATGGTAACGGCAACAAAGCCGATGCCGAGCGTGTTTGTTGAAAAGAGTCCCATCAGCAGGATCAGCACTTCCCCTCTTAGCCATACTTCCACTAAGGCAATGGAAGGAACAATGGCAAGCACAAGGAAAACAACCGTCATCACCACCATGACCGACGGAATGGAAACGTCCACATCAAATAAAAGAAACAGCAGAACATACTGAACAACGAACACGGCATAACGCAGCAGCGATAACAGCAGCAACTTTCCCAAGAGGGAACCATCGAATTCGTGGAGTCCGGCAACAAGATACCTGAACCGTTGAAGCCTAGGCCATCGCGAGAAGAAGTCATCAACAGCCGCTACATTAAAATACAGGAGAAAGAGGAAGATGTTGAGGATGATCAATCCATAAATAATAAAGCGTTGCCACATCCCGAACGCAGGGAAGTGTTGCATCAACAAATCGCTCAACAATAACAATCCGATCGTACCAACAACAAGGGTGATGAGCAATTGCGCAAAACTTGTCACCAGTGTAACCGAAATTGTCTTCAACCTGTGCCCCTCCGGCAGGTACATCATCCGGCCAAGGTATTCACCAATCCGGTTGGGCATCGTTACCGAAAATGAAACGCCAGAAAGAACAGCTTTCAGCGATTTCATGAAACTGACCGGGTACACTCCGTGCATCGACACCTGCCATTTTTTTGCTTCCAGTCCCCAATTAAAAGGGATGAGGCAAAAGGTTCCGATCAGAAAAAATATTTTATAAGATTGAAATGAAGCCTGTATCTGCTGCCATGAAGCCCCGAGCCGTGGCTGGTTGACAATCTGCCTGTAAATGGACCACGACAACCAGAAGAACAATAGAGGACCTAAAAAATAGTTGATGAAGATTTTGATATTTTTGTTCGGCTGCATGTGCAGTAAAAATAATCACCTCCCTGCAAAAGCCATTGATCATATTAGGAATAGACCCCGGCACGCTGTTCATGGGTTACAGTGTCATTGAAGCACAAAAGCATTCTTTTTCTATCCGCACGATCGATGTGCTGAAGCTGTCTTCAAAAATGGATCATTACGAGAGGCTGGGGCAGATCCATGGAAGGATCAGTGAACTGGTGGATCAGTTTATGCCCGACGAGTTTGCCATTGAAGCCCCGTTCTTTGGTAAGAATGTTCAAAGTATGCTCAAGCTGGGTCGCGCGCAGGGTGTGGCGATCGCCGCTGCTATGAGCAAGAAAATTCCTGTCACCGAATATTCTCCTAAAAAAGTAAAGCAATCCATCACAGGCAATGGTAATGCGGATAAGGAACAGGTATGGAAAATGCTCCAGCGCATCACGGGTCTTCCCGACAAGCCGAAGTATTTCGATGCCACAGATGCACTGGCCGTTGCCATCTGCCATCATTTTGGAAGGAACGGAGTGGAAACAAAAACCGCCGGCGCTAAAAGATCGAAAGGGGGCTGGGAAAAATTTATTGAAGCAAATGGGCACCGCATAAAACGTTAGCTCATGCCAGGTGTGAAAGGATCTTCTCCTGCACTTTTTTCAATTCATCTTCGGACAATTTTAACTTGGGCTGTGTAAAGTTCAGATCATTTGCAGAATTGATCGGAATGAGGTGCATGTGTGCGTGAGGAACCTCGATGCCGATCACACTAATGCCGCAGCGGTTACACCTGAAGGCCTGCTCAATGGCCTTTGCGATCGGCCTTGCAAAAAGCAGCATGGCCCCCAGGTACTTTGCGTCAAGGTCAAAGAATTTATCTGTTTCGGTTTTAGGGATCACCAGAACGTGGCCTTCCCTTAGTGGGAAAATGTCGAGGAAGGCGAAAAAATTCTCATCTTCTGCAATCTTGTACGAAGGGATTTCTCCTTTGATGATCTTCGAAAATATCGTCATACCGTTGTTGGATGCTTCCGTAATGGCTTAAATACTGATCGACTCCACTTTAAATTTAATGACCCCTGCCGGCGCGGTCACTTCCGCCACATCGCCGATCTGTTTTCCCAGCAAACCCTTGCCGATGGGTGAAGTAACAGAGATCTTGCCCGCCTTCAGATCTGCTTCTTTTTCACTCACGATCTGGTAAGTCACTTCTTTTTTTGTATTGAGGTTGGTCACCTTTACCTTGGTGAGGATGGAAACTTTGCTCGTATCAATGGTGGATTCAT
>DATMHB010000169.1:0-5916 GCA_035555175.1 Flavisolibacter sp.
CATCAATAATTAAAATGGTCTGCATCTGATTCATTGTTTTATGGTTCGTAATTCAATTTAGCGAAATTATGCCCACAGCCCACGCACGTGCGACACCGGGATCTGTAATTGTTCCCGGTATTTGGCAACAGTGCGCCGGGCTACCGAAAAGCCCTTTTGCGAAAGGATTTTGACCAGTTGCTGGTCGGTATAAGGATTGTGTTTGTCTTCGGTTTCAATCACTTCTTCAATCGCCGACTGGATCACCTTGTTGCTGATCACCTGGCCTGTTTGATTGGCAATGCCTTCTGTGAACAGATCCTTTAGCAGCAGCAAACCAAAAGGCGATTCTGCATATTTATTACAGGTGATCCTTGACACCGTTGAAATATCCACGCTCACCATCTCTGCGATATTCTTAAGGATCATCGGCTTCAGCTGATTGATATCACCCGTCATAAAATAATCATACTGCATTTGAACGATGGCCCTCATGATCTTCAGCATCGTTGTTTCGCGCTGCTGAACGGCATGGATGAACCACTGCGCCGACTGCAATTTGTTCTTTATATATTGTACGGCCGATTTATCGGTGGTCACTTTTGCATTGTTCTCCGCCATCTCCTTCCACGAAGAATTGATATTGAGACTTTCAGACCGAAGCCGATACAACTGTACTTCAATACTGTCTCCATTGCGGGTGATGATGAAGTCGGGCAAAATATTCTGATTGATATTGACTCCTTCCTGCAATTCGCACACCGGCCTCATCTTCAGCGAAGCAATGAGCCGTAACACGATCTTCAGTTCTTCGTCATCAATGGATAGATGCGCCTTGATCTTATCCATATTCCGGTTATGCAGGTCGGTGAAGTGTTCCTCGAGCAGTCGGATAGCGATCCGAACGTCCGGTCTTTTTGTGTTCAGCCGGTGAAGCTGAATGAGGAGGCATTCCTTGATACTCCTGGCGCCGATACCAACAGGATCGAGTTGCTGGATCTTTTCCAGTATCAATTCAATCTCGATGGCTTCAACCCATTTGTTGTGCTTAAAAGAAATGTCTTCTGCAAGGTCTTCAACGTTCTGCTCCATCAGTCCGCAGTCGTTCAACGAATCAATAATAAACTCGGCCAGCTCAATCTCTCTTTCGTTGTCTGTTGTGAGCTTGTACTGATCTTTCAGGGCCTTACGATAATCATAGCCGCCAACTACAGGCCGCTCCGGCAATTTGTCGTTGTGCAGGTAATTACCGTATTCCGTCTTGTAATCGGGTATGTCATCGTAGCCATACTCCTCCCAGTCCTGATAGTCCTGAACGGAATCTTTATTGAACTTTTCGTTTACCGGCTCAAACTCATTCTTCTGGTCCTCCAGCAGAGGATTGTCTTCTATTTCCTGCTGAATGCGCTGTTCCAACTCGAGTGTGTTCAGGTGAAAGAAATTGAGCAGCTGAATCTGCTGGGGCAGGATCTTGAGCCGCTGCTTTTGGGCTAACCGCTGATTCATCATGGTGCTGATTTTGGCGTATATACTATAGAGACAAGTGTAACACCAAAAAACGGGTGTTGGGGAATTAGTTATAAAATATTGATTATCATTAAATTGAGACGTTAAGGATCGAGGGGTACAGAACAGTTATTTCATATATGACCAGACAAGTCTCCGAATTTGGGGAATATTTTTCCCCAATTGAGGAATTATCCGCCAGCTCCTAAACAGCCTGAACAGTATTCCCCGAGCGCTGCCTTCCAATAGTGGCATAAAAAAAGCGCAGCCGGGCTGCGCTCACTAAAGATATTGTTTGTCTACAGCGGATCATATTCCCTGGCCTTCATCCTGTATTCAAAAAAGGATGGTATCGGGTATCTTTCGCCTTTGGGTGACGCTGAAGAAGGATCCGAGATCTTTCTTTCGATCATCGGTTGTCTGCCCATGAAAGGCATAGTTGGCTTTCCGGAGTGAACAGCCTGAACCGAGGCCGTGTTAATCAGATTCATTTTTTGCATAGGAAGCAATTTGATTGTTCAATTCTATCAGAGGTATGGGCATAAGTTCCCCATTTATATATAAGAAAGAAAAAATAGTACCAAATCGCTCCATAAGGCTGAAACGCGCCATGCGCAAGCGTTTCAGGCAGAGTTAGTAGAACAAATTCCTCAAAAAAAACGCCTCATCTTTTTTTTAAAAAAACCCCGGAAGCAGGACAATATGGTATGGTTCTTTAATTCATTACTATGAAAATTTATTAACCAACAAAACCTTTAACTTATGTTACGCTGGACATTGATTTTCCTTGTGATTGCTATCATAGCAGCCATATTTGGATTCGGCGGGATCGCCGCAGGCGCCGCTTCTATTGCCAAGATTCTTTTCTACATCTTCCTCGTATTATTCGTTCTTTCATTAATAGCAGGGGGTTTCAGAAGGGTCGATTAAAGAACTTCTCTCTTTTAGGCCAGGTGCAGTGTAACAGCTGCACCTTTTTTGTGCGCAAAAGAGAAGCCCTCCCTCGCTGCGCGAGGGAGGGCTTCAACATCTCCGGTCAATAAAAAAACCTCCCGCTATTCTTTCATCACATCCACCTGTTTCAATACACACGGGAGGTTAAAATCCTGTTGCCTTTCTATAGATTATGATTCATCTGAGTCTTGCACCTGATCAATGATCTCATCGTCATAGCTTTCACCTTCACTTGTATGCGCGCCGGTTTGTGAAGGCGCATTGACTGTTTTATTTCCCCTTTGTTCGTTCACGATTACTTTCTCATCAGAACGGCTGTCGGTTGGAGAAGATTCAGCAAGTGCATCATCCCCGCCTTCCCTCCTTGGGGTCACATCGGGTTGAACATCGTATGAGGGCTGCTTTTTATCGCGTGGGTCCCTGGGGTTATTGCTGTTGTCCATGATTGTATGATTTGCTACCTCAATCAATATGTAAAAATTATACCTTATTGCAGGCGCTATCAACGAGAAGTTTTTTAGACATCCATGCCGTTTGGATCCATAAAGCGGGAATATCTTCTACATGAGAAGAGGTATTATGTGTGGGTGTTAAATGGTGAACAGGCATCATGAAAACTTTGCTGACGCTTCCCTGTCTTTTTTCGGGCGGATCTTATTAAAGATGTTCTGGATCTTCTGGGCAAACTTGGCGCGCTGCTCATCGCTGATGATATGAGAAGAATAATTCTTAACAATGAAAGGCACAAAGATCTTTGTAAACCATCCCGCTCTTGCTAAAAGCAATTTGCGAATGACCAGATCGATCCCAAAATCGATTCCGAAATTGGCCAAAGGACCCGTATGATCCCTGGTCGCCATCCGGTTCAGCACGTTATAAACTTTGGCGACCGGCTTGAGACTTTCTTTCAAGCCGGCAAGGTCCTCGCGGATCAATGTCTCCTGTGAACGGAGCACCTGCAAAAGGCGCTGCTCTTCCTGCAAAAGGTCGTCGTATGTTTTGATCGACTTACTCATAAACCTTTCTGATAATTGCATTACGGATAAGAGGTACGATCACTTTTTTGCGGAGGGCAAAAAGGATCACTGTCAATAAGAGAAAGAAACCGGCAACCAGGAAAAATCCGGCCGCCCTACTGTTGACCACATTGCCCAGCCACCACCCAAGGCCAAAGCCAATAAAGAATAAAAAGAAAAAGCCGAAGAAAAAAGAAACCACCCCGATCACCATGCCAGAGGCTGCAGTAGATGCGCCTCTTGTTGCCTTCGCCTTTGCCAGCTGAGCATAGGTTTGAACATAATCCCTTGCATGATCTTTAAGGTTCGTGGCCTTGCTTTTTACTTCTTCCATCGTATAAGTGTGCTAAGGTTAAAATAAAGCAGGCCCTCGGGGCCTGCAGGTAGGAAATTAGCTGTAGCTTTCTTTTACGTTGTTGAATTTATTTGCCGCATCGCCTGCGACCTTTGTGCCTTTGCTTTTCAAATTGTCAATTTCGCCTTTTGCATTGGCAAAAAGATCAGTCAGGTGGCTGGCCCAGTCGCCGGCTGTGTCCTTCACCTTTTTTCTAAGATCAGAACCTTTTTCAGGCGCGAGAAGCAAGCCAACGATCACACCCGCTGCTGCAGCTCCAACCAATCCCAAAACAACCTTTGTTTTTGTAGTCATAGTACTCCGTTTAAGAATGAGCAATAATTTTCTTTATCATTTAAATAATCATACCAAACTGACCGGTTTGATTTATATAAATATTCGTGGGTAATGTAGAAAAATATACATCAATCATTAATTTTATACGCAGGCGATCTTTGTGCTGATGCCGTTTGGTATGATAATT
This sequence comes from Flavisolibacter sp., assembly GCA_035555175.1. Classification (GTDB taxonomy): domain Bacteria; phylum Bacteroidota; class Bacteroidia; order Chitinophagales; family Chitinophagaceae; genus Flavisolibacter. Next base: position 4,274 of record DATMHB010000169.1, read on the forward strand.
AAGGAACTAAACTATTGTTGAGAATTATGATGACGCGGAAAAAGGTTTTAATCATCGACGACGAAGTGGACCTCTGTCTTCTAATGAAGACCTACTTTCTTCGAAAGAATTACGAAGTATACATTGCGCATACACTGGCGGATGGAATGTCGAGGCTGAATGAAATTCATCCTGATTTTCTATTTATCGATTATAATTTACCCGACGGATTGGGGTGGGATAAATTACCGGAATTGTATCAAAAATTCCCTGATATACAATTTCATCTTATTAGCGCATTCCGGCCAACCATGCCGTCCGAACTCGATGGAGCAAAGCTCACCATCTGGGAAAAGCCCATTAGCCTGAAATCTTTGGATAACTTTTTTTAAGACCTGCGCGGCAGCTAAAAATAGGGGCATTGAAGGTGCTTATATGAGCACTGCACCCCCGGCAAAAAGAAGGCGGATCAATCACCCCAGATCTCATCCTCTCCTTTCAACCACCTTTTTACCAATTGCGTAGAAACCGATTTGGGCCTTTCGAGCGGGAATCCCAGAACCCTGTCCCAGCACAAACTTGCCAGCACACCAAGCGCACGGCTTACACCAAACAGAACAGTATAAAACTCATACTCCACCATTCCGTAATGCACCAGCAGCGCTCCGCTATGCGCATCTACATTCGGCCAGGGGTTCTTGATCTTACCCAATGACTGAAGAATGGGTGGAACAGTTTCATAAATATTCCATACTGTTTGTACCAGTGGATCATCGCGCATATGCTTCTTTCCAAATTCCATTTGCGCGGTAAACCTCGGATCCGTCTTGCGCAACACCGCGTGACCATAGCCGGGCACTACTTTTCCTTCACTCAGTGTCTTCTTAACGTAATCGGCAATCTCCTGCGATGAAGGCACTTCTGTTTTCAGCTCTTCACGCATTTCAAAGATCCATTTGATCACCTCCTGGTTGGCAAGTCCGTGCAAGGGCCCCGCCAGTCCATTCATGCCTGCTGCAAAGCTTAAGTAAGGATCACTTAGCGCCGAACCAACAAGATGGGTTGTGTGTGCTGATACATTTCCGCCTTCGTGATCGGCATGGATGGTCATGTACAGACGCATCAATTCCTTGAACCCTTCGTCCTGATACCCCAGCATGTGTGCGAAATTTCCTGCCCAGTCAAGCAGCCCATTCGGCTGGATATGCACGCCTTTCTTGTACTTGCGGCGATAAATATAGGCAGCGACCCTCGGCAAGCGGGCGATCAGGTCCATGGTGTCATCAAATACTGCATCCCAATAATCTTTCTTGCTCATGCCGGCAGCATAACGCCTTGCAAACTCGCTTTCGGTTTGAAGAGCCATCACGGCCACAACGAACTGCGTCATGGGATGCGTGTTGGCGGGCAGTGCATCGATAGTGGCAAATACATGATTCGGAACGTGACTCCTCCGCTGCCATACAGAGGTTACGTGTTGTACATCTTCATCGGTAGGAAGAGCGCCCACCAGCATTAAATAAAACAGTCCTTCGGGAAGCGGCTCGGAACCCCCTTCAGCCTTTGGCAATTTTGCCTGCAGTTCTGGTATGGAATAGCCGCGGAAGCGAATGCCGTCCTGCGCATCGAGTAAAGAAGTTTCACTGACCAGGCCCGTCATACCC
>DATMHB010000170.1:0-5577 GCA_035555175.1 Flavisolibacter sp.
ACCACCCAGATAAAAAATATAAGGAACGGGGAGCCGAGCAGCGCGGCCATTTCAGCAGGACGGATGAATATACCAGAACCAATCACGCCACCGATAACCATGGAAGTTGCCGTCGGCAGGTTGATCGTGCGACGCAATAAATCTTTTTCAATCATTCAGTTCATGAATTGGGCGATGAGGCGGTGAAAATGATGCGTTCCCTGTTCCCTCGTGACCGAATATCTTCCATGATTATAAAACCTCGACCTGATTCCTTTCTGTACATTCTGTACCACCGCTTCATCCTCAAGCTCCACTTTGTCAAGTTCGCTGCCGGCACCGCGATTGTACTTTTCTTTTTTCCATATATAAGCGAGGAAGATCACTTCGGTGTGATCGATCGCCACGGGCTGAACAATATTAACGGATAATCCCCATGGGTAGAAATTAAACATGAGGTTGGGAAATACCCAGAAATAGTAGGCAGCGACCCTTTTTCCGAAATCGGGCGACGAAGGAGGAAGATCGAAGCAATCCTCTTCATCTTTGGCAATTCCGAGTTGAAGGTTGGAATGCGCAAAGAGCTCGGTAGTGTACGAACCATAGTCGATCACCGCGTTCAGGCCCGAATGAACAAAGGGTATGTGAAAACCTTCGAGGTAATTTTCGCAATACAGCGCCCAGTGAGCATTTACCTGGAAGGTCTTTGTAAGTTCAGCAGAAAAAACAAATTCATGCAGTGGAAGCCATGACAGCCTATGCTCCATCTCATTAAAAAATTTGTTGCCCGCAATTTCCCCATCAAGGCTGGTGAATAACAAGGGTCCCCATTGATAGAGGGGCAGTTGATGCAGGTTGTCCTCAATGGATGGGAAGTTCTTGACCTCTTTGAATTCTGGCATAGAAATGATCCTGCCATCGAGGTCGAACATGCGTCCATGGTATTTACAGCGGATGCTGGCTGATGTACAGGGCTCCGTAATCAGCAGGTTGCCCCGATGGGTACATACGTTAGAGACACAGTTGAGCCTTCCTCCTTTATTGCGCGTGAGCAGCAGGGGCTCGCTCAAATAATCCGGCAATAGCAATAAAGGATAACAGCTGCCCGGCGTTTGAACGCGGTGCTCATCACCTATAAATTGCCAGGAACGTGCAAAGATTTTGTCTTTCGATGCAGCAAAGTAGCTTGGATCTGTATAAAAATCAGTGCTGATCGTTTTGGCTTTGGAAATATCCGGGTCAATATTAAATCCTGACATAAGCATAATAACTAAGGTAGATAGAACGAACGCAGAAATCAACAGGCATTCCAATGCGGGGCGCAAATTTCAAAATTCATCGCGCCGCGCCGGGACTACTTTCCCTCACGCTCGCACTGTTTCCCGCCCCGTCCGCCGAAGCCGTTGCGTAGGCGGGCTCTGTCTTTCCCACCTGTCCTCCTGATCACAAGTGCACAAAGAAGCTCACTGACGCAGACATCAAAATCCCAAGGGAGGAGACACCGGCCGGACCCGGAAATAGAAACTATCCTTGCTTTACAAAAACTCTGAAGGAAGACTCGCGGGCGAAGTAAAAACGAGGAGCGATGGGGCACGTGTAAAACATTATGACACAATAACGTTGTTCGTGAGACAAGAACAAAGCGGAAGAATTAAAATAAGATTGAAAGATCGTAAGTGGATGAAAGTGGTTGTTCAGAACCAACCAGCAATCCCTGCGCACTGCAGCGCGGCAGTATAACTACGGTTGATTGAAATGATCGCTTACAGCAATGGACTGCATGCCATGGTATTTCACGCATGTAAAAAGCCCTCCGTGAGGAAGGCTTTACAAAAATTTTCGAATAGCTGTTGGCTTCAGCCTGACTACCAGCTTTGGGCTGACATACTTCCCGGCCAGGATACCATGGTTCTTCTCCGGAAAGATTAACAGGAACGGTAGGAAAAGGATTTCCCTGGAACCTATAGCCTGATTGGCTGTACGAATATAAAAACAGCTTTCAATACAGCGAATATTTACGAAGGATTTTTTCTTCCGGAATTCTTTCAGCGACACCTATAGCAAAAAAAACTCAAGGCTCCCGGAAGAAGCTGCCTGATGTTTGGATGAAATAATAAAGGGTAGTTGGAAAATGAAAGCCCGGAGGCGGCGGAAGAGGAGAATGTTCGATCAATGAACTTTTTCAATAATGCACAAGGGTCCGTTTGCAGGCAGACTGCAAGGTTGACGCAAAAACCCAGAAACACTTCTTGTGAATCATAAGATCAGGAAAGGATTATCAGCTCCGAATTCGCCCTTGTTCTTCCTGCCAGTGAATTTACTTTTCAGCCACCTAAACATTTTTAACAGCATAACCGTTGGTTTTTAAAGTAAAGAGATAAGGTTTACGATCCAAAGGGAGCTGGATTGGAGCAATAAAAGGGCCAAAAAGGGATGTTAACTTAGGAAACAGTGTAGGTTGTCTTCAAGTTACAACAATATTCTTTTGCAAATAATAAATTTTACAAAAAATTTATAAAGGGAACTGGGCGCCGATCATATAGTTGAATTGTCCCGCCTACCATTGCTGGCTGCCCTTCCCCCCTGCGATGAGAAAATCGCCATAGTTCGCATAAGTTCCTTTGAAGCTGCCTGTGGCGATGAAATATTTGAACAGGCTAAACCGCAGGCCCGTCTCAACACCGGTCACATAGCCTGAAATATGATAACGGTCGTCGCGGTGCGTGCCCATAATGGTTGAATTCGTTTTCGGATTGACCACGCCCGCTCCCGCCTTGGCCAGTAGCTGCACAACCAACTTCTTATTGGTGCTGGCGGCCAAGGGAAACCATTTTACAAAATTCAGCATTGCGTAGTTGGCGCCATCCGAATGTTCAAGCATAAAAAATTGAGGGACCAGGGTTGTATCCTGGCTGTATTTCACGCCATTGATATCGCCTGTCATCCGGACCTTCTGGTTCTGCGTAACGAAATATTTGATGTGATCGTAATGGTATTCGAGTCCGAAGTTTTTCTTTTTAAAATAATATCCGATGGTATATGAAAACTGTGGCGCTGTACGCCATTTTAGTCCACCTTCATCCTGTGCCCTGACATTATAAAGCGTGAAGTCGAAGGCCGGGCTCGGGCTTGCTCTTTTCACATGGATATCGCTGTTGGTGTACCATATTCGCTGGCTGCCAAATGCCAGGTAAAAGGTTCCGTTCTTTTCTTTGGAAGCGGTCTGGGCGTGGACGAGTGTAGCGGCACTAATCATCACACAAAAACAAAGTACTCTATTTTTCATACAACACAAGTGCAGTTCACTGCAATTTAGGGCGTTAAAAATACTTAACCTGGATAAATAAAAAGCCTCATCATTAGATGAGGCCTTATAAAATTTATTGAATGTTGAAACGCGCCGGATCAATAATCCATTCCGCCCATTCCGCCTGGCATTCCTGCAGGAGCCGCGGCAGCCTTGGGTTCCGGCTTGTCGGCAACAACACATTCGGTTGTCAGGAGCATGCCTGCAATAGAAGCAGCATTCTCCAGTGCAATACGGCTAACTTTAGTTGGGTCGATCACACCGGCACCAATCAGGTTCTCGTACTCTTCAGTGCGCGCATTGAAACCATAGTCGCCTTTTCCTTCTTTTACCTTATTGACAACTACACTTCCTTCGATACCGCAATTCTCAACGATCTGCCTCAGCGGCTCCTCCAGAGAACGGCGTACGATCTGAACTCCAGTGGCCTCATCGGCATTCAGCGTATCGATATTCGAAAGGGCTTCGATCGCACGTACATAAGCGACACCGCCGCCAGGTACGATGCCTTCTTCAACAGCCGCGCGGGTTGCATGCAGGGCATCGTCTACCCTGTCTTTCTTTTCTTTCATCTCAACTTCGGTGGCAGCACCTACGTTCAATACAGCCACACCACCACTCAATTTTGCAAGGCGTTCCTGTAATTTTTCGCGGTCGTAATCAGAAGTCGTATTCTCGATCTGCGATTTGATCTGATTGATCCTGCCTGTGATCGCTTCTTTTTCACCGCGGCCGCCAACTACAGTGGTATTATCCTTGTCGATAACCACCCTTTCGGCCTTTCCGAGGTAGCTAAGGTCAGCGTTCTCAAGCTTGTAACCCTGCTCTTCAGAGATCACAATACCTTTTGTGAGGATGGCGATATCCTGCAGCATTTCTTTTCTTCTGTCGCCAAAGCCCGGAGCTTTAACAGCCGCAACACGAAGCGTACCACGCAATTTGTTCACCACTAGAGTAGCCAATGCTTCGCCTTCCAGGTCCTCGGAGATGATGAGCAAAGGAGCACCCTGCTGGGCCACTTTCTCAAGGATGTGAAGGATATCCTTCATGCTGCTGATCTTTTTATCGTAGATCAGGATATAAGGATTCTCCAGTTCAGCTTCCATTTTCTCGCTGTTGGTAACGAAATAAGGAGAGATATATCCGCGGTCGAACTGCATACCTTCAACCACGTCAACTGTTGTTTCAATTCCTTTTGCTTCTTCAATCGTGATCACACCGTCCTTGGAAACTTTTTCCATTGCCTGGGCGATCAGCTTTCCGATCTCGCTGTCATTGTTCGCAGAGATCGTGGCAACCTGCTCGATCTTCTTGTTGTCGTTGCCAACGGTCTGAGACTGTGAACGCAGATTTTCAACAACCTGCCTTACAGCTTTTTCAATTCCGCGCTTGAGGTCCATTGGATTGGCACCAGCCGCAACGTTCTTCAGGCCCTCAGTAATGATGGATTGAGCAAGCACAGTTGCAGTGGTTGTACCATCGCCGGCTACGTCAGCGGTTTTGGAAGCAACTTCCTTCACCATTTGCGCACCCATGTTCTCGATTGCGTCTTCGAGCTCTATTTCTTTCGCAACAGTTACACCGTCCTTGGTTACAGAAGGCGCACCAAATTTTTTCTCGATCACTACATTACGTCCTTTAGGGCCTAACGTAACTTTAACGGCATTGGCTAAAGCGTCAACGCCTCTTTTCATTTTATTACGGGCATCAGTTTCGAAAAACAGTTGTTTTGCCATAACTATGTTTGTTTAAATTTTAAAAATTTGTGGCAGACTTTTCAGTCTGAAGATTGAATTAGAATTAAACGATCGCGAGGATATCGCTCTCTCTCATGATCAGATAATCCTGGCCTTCGATAGAGATCTCAGTGCCGGCATACTTACCATACAATACGGTATCGCCCTGCTTGACGGTCACGGGTTCGTCTTTTTTACCAGGACCCGCAGCGATCACAACACCACGCTGGGGCTTTTCTTTTGCTGTATCCGGGATAATGATCCCACCTGCAGTTTTTTCTTCTGCTGCAGCCGGTTTAACGATCACTCTGTCGTGTAGAGGGGTAACACTTACTTTGTTAGCCATACGTTTATGAATTTTTGGTTTTAATGAAAATTTTTCAGCCGCTTCCAGTTCAGCGGGCAGGGTTCGCAAAGGTAGGCGAATTGTGTGCCACCCCGTCAGAAAGTGAAAAATTTTCAGTTTAAGCCTCCAGTTCAACAACAAGTTTTCAGTTGATTGCCATTTTTGCACCTGGAGCTCAGTATCTTACTGTGAAGTTTGTCAGTTATGTC
>DATMHB010000171.1:0-2993 GCA_035555175.1 Flavisolibacter sp.
TATTACGCCTATTGGACTGGCAGCGCAGAATCTTGTTGGCCAGGGTGTACAATTGATCTGGCAAAACCTTGCTTATAACGAAACGGGGTATGAGATCTACCGCGCGACCAATGGAGCCGGGCCATTCACAAAGATCGGAACCGCCAATGGAGCAGATGTAACTACTTACCTCGATAATACGGTTTCAGGCGCAACGCTTTATTATTATAAGATAAGGGCCATTTCGGCCAGTTCTATCCCATCCGAATATTCTTCAGTGGTTTCGATCCTTACGCTGAACCGTCTGCCTCAGGTGAACCCAATCACCAGCGTGACATTGAAGAATAACCAGACGGCTGTTGTGAATGTTTCCGCGATCGATGATGCAACAGACGTACTGACACTCTCGGCAAGCGGGCTTCCTGCATTTGCAACCTTTACCGACAATGGCGACAGGACAGGCAGGGTGGATATCAATCCGCAACTGAGCTCGGTAGGTGTGTACCGAAATGTGACCATCACGGCCAGAGACAACAGTGGAGCTACTGCAACAGCAACATTCGATATCAGGATCGTCGATAAAGACGTTAATGGCATTTACCTCAACTTTACCGACGGAGCGCTGGCAGGCAAGCCCTGGAACAATCTTACCGGTGCACCAACTGCAGGTAAAACTTACACTGCGCTGAAAGATGATAGGGATAGTACGTGGACCAGCCTGCAGGTAAACCTCCAGGATGGATTTACCGGTGTTGCTTCAGGTGGCATGCGTCCGGGCAATGGCAGGGAGATCTATCCAACGGAAGTCATGCGCACCGGATTGTATGATAATTCCGGTTTGTCGAAGAGGATCGTGTTCTCAGGATTGAGCACAACAAGAACTTACAATTTTGTTTTCTTCAATAGTCATGACGATGGTACGACGGGAACTACGAGCTTTACGATCAATGGTATTACCGTCACACTGAACCCGACGTACAACATCAACAAGACGGTTCAGATCAATGGCATTACCACCAGCACAGGAACAGTCACGGTGAATGTGGCAAGGGTGACCGGCAACGATAATGCCTACCTCAATTCCATGATCATTGAGAGTTATCCAACAACGCCTGCAACATTTGTAGGACCCACAGAATTGCGTGTCACCAATGCTACCCGCAAAACCGTGAGCTTGCAGTGGGAAGACAGGTCGAACGATGAAACCGAGTTCTGGATCTACCGCTCTACCGGTGGAAGCTATGCGAAGATCGGAGCGGTGACTGCGAATACAACGGAGTTCATCGACAGTGATGCCAGCCTAAGTCCCAATACAAAGTATTTCTACATTGTTCGCGCGAAGACGGGTACAAGCACGCTGTCGACGCCAACCAATGTGGCTACCGCATATACTTATGCATACGCGGTGTATGTGAACGTGAATAGTACGCTCAACGCCGCGAAGCCATGGAACAATCTTTCAACGATTCCGCAGAAAGGATTTGTATGGAATAACTTCCGCGATGAAACCAATGCACTCACGAGTCTCGGCATGGTCGAAACCGGCCAGTGGGCCGGCATGTACGGAGCAGGTATGAGCACGGGTAATAATTCGGGCGTGTATCCTGATAATGTAATGGTCGAGAGCTATGGACTATTCCCGGGTCAGACCGGTACGCTGAAGATCACTGGTCTCAACCTGACCATGGCGTATGACTTCACCTTCTTTGCAAGCTCCAATGCAGCGGGCGATGTGAATGTGGCCTACACGGTGAATGGGAAAACGGTCCTGCTTAATACTTCGATGAACAAGACAGGCACGGTGACCATGTATGGCATCGTACCGGATTCGAATGGCGAGGTCGAGCTTAAGGTAAGCCCGGGTACGCTTACATCGCAGTTTGGTTTGATCGGTGCGCTGGTAATGCAGGGATACAATCCAACCAATAATGCAGCGCCGCCTTCACCAGCCGATGCGCCGGAACCGACAGTGAGCATCAGCAGCGTAATGATGGATGAAGAGCGCAAGCCTGAGATCTCGGCGTATCCCAATCCGTTCAGACAAAACTTCACAATGACGGTAACTACGAAGAGGCCCGATAAACTTGACGTGCTGCTGTACGATGCTAATGGCCGTGTGGTCTTCCAGGGCCGCTATGGGAATCTGAATTCAGGATTGAATACGATCACCGTGCAGCCTAACAGAACGCTGGCCCCCGGCGTGTATTTTGTGAAAGCAGTACTGGGTTCGGGAGTGGATGTAAAACTGATCAAGATCGTAAAGGAATAAAAAAGATCAACTGATGGCATCCCCAGGTCAGTAGGGGATGCCATTTTCTTTTAATACGATTGAAAGAGGGGTGAAGCCGTTGCTGGATTTTTGCCTATTTTGCCCCTGATAATCCGAAACAATGGAAGAAAAAAAGACGTCTTTTCACGAAAAATTCGTTGTGCTGGTGCTGGCAGGAATTTTTATAGCCATATTCCTCAAGATTCTTTTTTTCTAAGAAGCTATGAGAGGAGACAACACGATATCCGTTCGCCGCAAGATCAGGAAACATCCGGTTTCAAATTTCCTGGGCAAAACATTTCTGGAAGAAAAGCTCAATAATTGGGTGGGATGGTTGCTAATGGCCGCAGTGGCTACCATTTTCGGATACCTCATTGCCGAAAAAACTTTTCTGGGCCTGAGCCTGTTTGGACTCGTCTTCGGGCTTTTCATCATAATTGCCTGCATGATCAATGCAGAGTTGGGCCTTTACATCAACATTTGCTATTCGTTTTTCGCCTTTCATTTTTCGCGATTCCTGTTTAATGACGAATTTCCTGTAGGCGTGATCACCGATCTGTTATTGCTCGCCACTTTTATGAGTCTTATCATGACCGGCGTGAACATGCGGAAAAGCATCAATCAGTTCACAAAGACCCCGGTGGTCATCGGAATTCTTGTTCTGCTCTTTTATCTGTTCATCGAATTATTTAATCCATACGGACATTCTTTCGATGGATGGTTTCAGAGCTTTAGAAGGTTCCTT
>DATMHB010000172.1:0-4624 GCA_035555175.1 Flavisolibacter sp.
ACCATACTTTCATGCAAACGGTGGCCAATCGTGTTATTGAATTGACACCGAAAGGGATCATCGACCGCCTGATGACCTTTGATGAATATCTTGATGACAAAAGGGTGAAGGAGCTGAGGGGAGAAATGTACGGCACCGCCGTGTATGCATAATATTAAAATCGGTTTATAGTGCAATCAGGACGCGAACGCGGCCTGATTTTTTTTATCACGCAAGACCGAGATGGCACATTGAAGGGACAATAAATATTTCGTTATTGAATCAGCGACGTCCGGCCCTGTCTGCTACTCCGGGGCAGTTATCGACATGGACATGGGGATTTTATATCGCCGTTGTCCGACCAACAACTTTTTAAAAGTCTTCTTTATTGCAAGGTTTCCTTAAAGGATTCGAAGTTTCTTTTTCCAACCTTTTGTCTTGAAACAAAAGGTGGAGCCAAAAGTTCAAGCCGATTCAATGCGCACCAGCCATTAAATTCTATGGCCGCCTCTGATGAATCGGCGCTCTGCAGCACTCTGACTTTGGACGGTCTTTAATTCAAAGTCTTTACTTCGTGCTATGCGACGGACCAGGAAGCGCTGTATTCCGTTAGGCCTTCTTTGAAGAATAAATGTCGTTAAGATACCCACGGAAATAAGGCGCTGGACCAGATCCTCTGTTCGAACAGCGGGTAGTAAGCATTTCGACATTTAATGCTTTAATGCGGTCTTAGTTAGTGCTTCGTAGGAATGATTGCATTGGTGTAGTAAACGTTCTGCTTTTTATAGCGCTTTTGCGTACCTGGCGGCTTAGCGGCTTGGCGTGAAACCTTGGCGCCTTTGCGATCTTAGCGCCTTTGCGTGAAACCCTGGCGCCTTGACGCGAAACCCTTTGCCCGGAACCGTTTCTTTCCTACTTTCAACGTCCCGAATGAATATTTATCATCCTTATACCATTTTTCCATTGGGCGACAGCGCGCTCACTGTTGACTTCGGGAATCTGATTGACGAAGAAACGAACAGGAAAGTGATGGATCTTTTCAGGCAACTGAAAGAAGAACGACTGCCTTTTATTCTGGATCTCCTTCCTGCTTATAGTTCCCTGACAATTTATTATGATGTATCGGATGTGCATGCGTTAAATCCCCAGGAGCAGACCGCGTTCGAAACCATGGTGGACATCATCGAAGCCTATACGGCTACAGATTCGAGGCGTGCGGAACGCGACGAAAGATTGATAGAAGTGCCGGTATGCTATTTTGAAAAATACGCACCGCATATTGCCGAATTGGCCGAACAACGGGACATATCAGTTGAAGACGTGATCAGCATCCATACCTCAATGACCTACCGGGTTTATATGATCGGCTTTCTTCCCGGATTTGCCTATATGGGACAGGTGGATGAAACAATTGCAGCACCACGAAGGGCCATCCCGGCCAATGTTGTTCCCGGATCGGTAGGGATAGCTGGAAGACAAACAGGGATCTATCCCCTGCATTCACCCGGCGGATGGAACATTATTGGCAGAACACCACTCCGCCTTTTCGACAAATCAGAAAATGATCCCGTATTATTTCATCCGGGCGACCAGGTAAAATTTTATTCAATAAGCGAAAATGAGTTTGCGAATTATAAGGGCCGGCGTGTTTGACAGTCTTCAGGATGGAGGCCGGTGGGGATATCAACATTTCGGGATCAACCCGGGCGGTGCTATGGACAGGTTTTCCGCCTCGCTCGCCAACGCGTTATTGGGCAAGCCCCTGAACGCACCCGTTGTCGAAATTCATTTTCCGGCGTCGCAGATACTGTTTGAAGAAGCCACAATAGTTTGTCTCTGCGGCGCCGATTTTTCTGCTACTGCCAATGGACATCCGTTGCCTCTTCATCACCCGGTGATCATTGCAAAGAATAGTTTGCTGAGGTTCAACCATATTCAGTCGGGATCAAGAGCCTACCTCGCAGTGCTTCATGACCTGCGTGTTGAAGCATGGCTCGAGAGCTACAGTACCAATATCAAGGCTGGCGCCGGCGGATGACAGGGAAGAACATTTCAGAAGGATGATGAAATTTCCTTCTGCGAAGACAGGGCCCTTAGTGCTTTCCTGCGTCATAAGGAATTTTCGATGCTCCACTGGAAGTCGGGTGAAACGGTAGACAACCGGAGTGAAATGGAATTTTTGATGGGGAGTGAATGGCATTGGCTTACCAAAGAGGCACAGGAAACTTTTCAGAACAGCTGGTATCAGGTTTCGAATGAAGCCGATCGCATGGGCTACAGGATGGCGGGCAACAAGCTCGAAATGAACAGGGATGAGCAACTTGTTTCTTCCGCGGTGAGCTATGGAACGGTGCAGTTATTGCCAGGCGGACAATTGATCATCCTGATGGCCGATCATCAAACAACCGGCGGCTATCCGCGGATTGCTTATGTAATTTCGGCCCACCTGCCCCTGCTTGCACAAAAAAAACCAAATGATGTCTTAAGGTTCAGACTGACCAGCCTTGAATCTGCGGAACAAAAATTAATAAAACAGAAAAAATACCTGCAACAATTGCAAATTGCATGTAAATTCAAAATGGAAAATCTGATTCATGCTGCTTTGTGATTTGAACTGCGATATGGGCGAAGGTGTTGGCCTGGACGAGGCCCTGATGCCCTGGATTACTTCGGCCAACATTGCCTGTGGTTTTCATGCAGGAAACGGGACGATCATGCGCCGCACGATGGACCTGGCGCTCCAGTACAAGGTCCATATCGGTGCACATCCTTCATTCTACGACAGGGATAATTTTGGCAGAAGGGAAATGAAGCTCTCCAATGAAAAAATATATGCGATCGTGATCGAGCAGTTGATAAAGGCCGACATGATAGCAAGGGAAAAAAATACTAGCCTTTATCATGTAAAGCCGCACGGGGCTTTGTATAACATGGCCGCAAGGGATCAAAAAATTGCGCAGGCTATCGCCCTCGCAGTGAAAGACTTCAATGAAGACCTGGTACTGTATGGGCTGAGTGGCAGCTGCATGATCCATGAAGCCAGCGCCATTGGACTGAAAACCGCGAGCGAGGTTTTTGCAGACCGCACCTATCAGGATGACGGAAGCCTTACACCAAGGTCGCATCCCAATGCGCTCATAGAGGACGAAGGTGTCGCACTGAGGCAGGTATTGCAAATGGTGCATGAAGGAACTGTTACAGCCGTTTCAGGAAAAAGAATTCCGATCGTTGCCGATACCATTTGCATTCACAGTGATGGCAGACAGGCGGTAGCCTTTGCGCGCAGTATTCACCAGGCCTTACAACAAACAAATATTGCCACCAAAGCCATCTAGATTCAGGTTCTTCAGCGGCGCCACCATTGGAGCTGCCTTCCTGATGGCTAATTCATCGATAGGGCCCGGCTTTCTCACGCAAACCAGTTTTTTTACGCAGCAGCTGCTGACCAGCTTTGGATTTGTTATCCTTGTTTCTGTTTTACTCGATATCGGTGCTCAGCTGAATACCTGGAGAATACTCACCGTGAGTGAACTGCGCGCGCAGGATCTTTCCAATGCATTGTTGCCAGGTCTCGGGTATTTTATTGCAGCCCTTGTTATCCTTGGTGGTTTTGCTTTTAACATCGGCAATATTGCAGGCTGCGGCCTCGGTGTAAATGTATTGACGGGTTGGAGTTTTGAGACCGGCGCCCTCATAAGTGGTTGCATTGCGCTGGCTCTGTTCTGGTTGAAAGAGATCGGAAAGATGCTGGATAATTTTACAAAGATACTGGGTACGATCAAGATACTGCTTACACTGATCATTGCCTTCAGCGCGCACCCACCTTTACTTGAAGCTTTGCACCATACCCTGATACCGCAACGGGTGGATGCTACCGCTATTGTGACGATCGTGGGAGGAACAGTAGGGGGCTATATTACATTTTCGGGTGCGCATCGTTTGCTGGACGCCGGCATTAAAGGAAGGCAAAATCTTGCACTTGTGAATAGAAGTGCCATCAGTGGTATTTTTATTTCCACGCTCATGCGCTTCATATTGTTTCTCGCCGCCGTTGGTGTTCTGGTACACGGCGTTGTACTCGACAAAGATAACCCTGCTGCAACCGTCTTCAGGTCTGCTGCAGGCGAGATCGGATTGCGCATATTCGGTGTCGTGCTATGGAGTGCGGCCATCTCTTCGGTAGTGGGAGCTTCGTATACTTCGGTTTCTTTTTTCAAGACGTTTCACCCCCTTTTTGCGAAGCACGAACGCTGGTGCATTTCTGTTTTCATTGTCCTGACAACACTGATATTCGTGCTGGTGGGAAGGCCAAAATTGTTGTTGATCCTGGCAGGCGTGGTCAATGGGTTGATCCTTCCGGTGGCGCTTGCCGTCATTCTTATAGCAGCTACCCGGCCAAGCCTTATGAAGGGATATAGGCATCCTTTATGGATGCAGGCGGCTGGCTGGATAGTGGTGGTTGCCATGGGCTACATGGGTTGGATCGCCGTAAGTGATGGGCTGAAAAAATTGTTCTGAACCGGCGCCTTCAGCATTTGCTTTGTAAATACTGAACGATGCATTGCTTCGTGGATCAGCAATATAGAAGGATAAAATTGACAGAGATGAAAATTGCGCAGGACAAATGGAAGCATTTTTTTGTAGG
>DATMHB010000173.1:0-7721 GCA_035555175.1 Flavisolibacter sp.
GGTTAATTCAGGTGTAACATTTATATCCAGTGCAACGGTAAGAGGTCCTTTACTTGCTACTGTCCAGCCTGGTATATCCTCGCTGCTGATCTCAACCTCGCCAATTCCGATCTCAACAGACTCATCCCCAACCGGAATTGAATATCTGCCTTCTTTTTCAAATAAAGAAATTTCATGCTGGGTAAAATTCTGAAGGGCTTGAGACACCGCCTTCATCCTGGGTCCCAACTTCTTTCCCAGCGCCTGGAAGTCGGGTTTAATCTTCTTATTGATAAAGCCTTCCGTGTCGTTCAGATAGGCAATCTCTTTGACGTTTACCTCCGCCCTTACAAGCTCTTCCACCTTCCTCAATTGCTGCTCCATCACCGGGTTCAGCACCGGGATCAAAACCTTCTGCAGGGGCTGGCGTACCTTTATATTTGTTTTCTTCCTCAGCGACAGCACTAATGACGAGGCATCCTGCGCCAATTGCATCCGTTCTTCAAGGGCTTTGTCGATCAATTCTTTTTTAACAACGGGATAATTTACATGATGAACCGACGACTGCTTGTGATTGCCCGTGACCTTATTGAGGTTCACAAACAATTCGTCGCTAAAGAACGGCGAGATAGGCGCCATCAATCTCACCACTGTTTCAAGACATTCATACAGGGTTTGATAAGCCGCGATCTTATCCTGCTCATAGTCGCCCTTCCAGAACCGGCGCCGGCACAAACGCACATACCAGTTACTCAGGTGCCCGTCTACAAAGTCCTCGATCAGCCGCCCCGCCTGCGTGGGCTCATAGTCATCGAAAGCCGCGGTCGCTTTTTCAATCAATGTCTGCAGCGAAGAAAGAACCCATTTGTCGATCTCGGGTCGTTCTGCAACAGGTATATATTTTTCTTTAAAAGAAAATCCGTCAACATTCGCATACAGCACAAAGAACTGATAGGTATTATACAAGGTGCCAAAGAATTTTCTCTGCACTTCTTTAATACCATCAATATCAAATTTCAAATTGTCCCATGGCGAAGCATTGGTGATGAGGTACCACCTCGTAGCATCTGCTCCGAATTTCTCAATGGTATCAAACGGGTCTACCGCATTGCCAAGCCGCTTACTCATCTTGTTGCCGTTCTTGTCAAGCACCAGTCCATTCGATACTACGGTCTTGTAGGCCACACTATCGAACAACATCGCACCCAGTGCATGCAACGTATAGAACCATCCCCTTGTTTGGTCCACACCTTCGGCAATAAAGTCGGCAGGAAAATTCTGTCTGAATTTTTCCTTGTTCTCGAATGGGAAATGCCATTGCGCATAAGGCATTGCACCACTATCGAACCATACATCAATGAGGTCCGGCTCACGGCGCATCGGCTTGCCGTTTTTTGAAACGAGTATCACATCATCCACGTAAGGCTTGTGCAGGTCAAGGATGCCATCGTGCAAATAGTGCGTATTGACATCGCCACCAAGCACCTTGTTTGCCTTCCTTATCTCTTCATTTAATTCTTCTATCGAGCCGATGCAGATCTCTTCTTCTCCATCCTCCGTGCGCCATATAGGTAATGGCGTACCCCAGTAACGGCTGCGGCTCAGGTTCCAGTCTACCATATTCTCCAGCCAGTTTCCGAATCTTCCGGTGCCAGTTGACTCAGGCTTCCAGCGGATGGTCTTATTCAGCTCCACCATACGGTCGCGTAAGGCAGTTGTTCTGATGAACCATGCGTCGAGCGGATAGTATACTACAGGCTTATCGGTACGCCAGCAATGCGGATAACTGTGTTCATATTTCTCAACCTTGAAGGCCCTGTTTTCTTTTTTCAACTTTACAGAAATGTCAACATTCACGTCGACATAATTGTCTTCGCTCCTGTAATCTTTGATGAACCTTCCGCTGAATTCTCCAAGGCCCTCAACAAATTTTCCTTCACGGTCAACAAGTGTGAGGATACCGATGTTATATTTCTTTCCTACCCTGAAGTCATCGGCACCGAACGCAGGTGCCGTATGCACGATACCGGTGCCGTCTTCCGTTGTTACAAAATCACCAAGCAATATGCGGAAAGGTTTTGCATCGGGTGTCACTTCTCTCACCGCATCAAGTGAATTGGCCTGATAAGGCATCAACTGTTCGTATTCAAGACCCTCGAGCTCCTTTCCCTTGAATTCAGAAAGAATTTTCCACGGCAATAATTTCTGATCTGCCTTATAGCCATCAAAAGCATTTTCAGATTCAGCCCTGAAATATTTCGTGAGCAACGCTTTCGCGAGGATAACATTTACCGGCAGGTGCGTATAAGGATTAAATGTCTTTACGAGGACGTAGTCTATATTGGGTCCCACTGTCAGACCGAGATTGGACGGAAGCGTCCATGGCGTCGTCGTCCATGCGAGAAAAAATATCTCCCTTTCTTTTTTTTCAGCCCCTACAGCTTCAAAAAGAAATTTTGAATCGCTATTCTCGACGGCTTTGAACATGGCCACGGCACTTGTGTCTTTTACATTCCGGTAAGTTCCCGGCTGGTTCAGTTCATGAGAGCTCAGTCCCGTTCCGGCTGCGGGTGAATAAGGCTGAATGGAAACACTTTTATACAAAAGGCCTTTTTTGTACAATTCCTTAAGGCACCACCAGAGACTTTCAATGTATTCATTGGTGAAGGTGATGTAAGGATGCTCGAGATCGACCCAATAGCCCATCTTGGTGGTCAGCTCGTCCCATTTGTCTTTATAGCGCAGTACGGCTTCGCGACATTTCTGATTATATTCGGCTACAGAGATCTTGACGCCGATGTCTTCTTTTGTGATCCCCAATTCTTTTTCAACGCCCAGCTCGATAGGCAATCCGTGCGTGTCCCATCCTCCTTTGCGCTCGACCCTGAAACCCTGCATCGTTTTGTAACGGCACACCAGATCCTTGAGGGCCCTTGCCATAACATGATGAATACCCGGCATACCATTAGCGCTGGGTGGTCCTTCGTAAAACACGAAAGGCACGGCATCATCCCTTAATTCAACGCTTTTTTCAAAGGCACGTTCGTCCTGCCAGCGCTTCAAAACTTCCTTCTCGATAGCCGGTAAATTCAGGTGTTTGAATTCTTTATATCGGTTTGCCATAGAGGGCTCCAAAACTTGATTTGAAAAATGGCAGCAAAGGTAAGAAAATTAGGGCGAGAAAGAGAGGGGGAGCGAAGGATGATTTACTAAGGTAAGGTATGACAACGAGTTACTTGCCCGTGAGTCTCCGCCTTCGGCGGGACGCGCGGCAATGCCTCTGTTAAGCGATGTTTCCTTAACGGTTGTTATTTTCTTTTTCCAACCTTTTGTCTTGTAACAAAAGGTGGAGCGAAAAGTTCAAGCCGATTCAATGTGCACCACTCATTAAATCCAAAGGCCGCCTCTTATGAATCGGCGCTCTGCAGCAGTCTGAATCTGGACGGTCTTAAGGAGCAAGACTCCTATTCGTGCTATGCGACGCAACGAAAGGCGCTGTATTCCGTTAGGCCTTCTTTAAAGAATAAATGTCGTTAAGATACCCACGGAAATAAGGCGCTGGACCAGATCCTCTGTTCGAAGAGCGGGTAGTAAGCATTTCGACCTTTAATACTTTAATGCAGCCAGAGCTATTGCTCCGTAGGAATAATTGCGTCCGCGTAGTAAGCGCAGTGCTTTAGGCCTTTTTGAATTTTGACTTTTGAATTTTGAATTTGATATACCAACCTTCTCATGCTCCGATCTCTTTCATTGAATCTGCCACTGCGGCGATGGTCTCGTCCAGGTCTTTCACTGAAAGGGCATGGCTGAGGAACCAGGTTTCAAAAGCGGATGGTGGCAAATAAATGCCGCGGTCAAGCATAGCATGAAAGAACCGGTTGAACAGCGCATTGTCGGCGGCCGCGGCGGACCCAAAATCGATGACCGGCTTCCTGCTGAAATGCACGCTGATCATGCTGCGCATTTGATTGATCACAAATGGTGTTGTCCCGTCCCTGAGCGCCTTTTCAAGTCCCTCCCGTAAGTAGGTGCCCTTTTCGTCAAGCTCCTTATAAATCGAAGGATTATTTTTCAGCGTGGTGAGCAAGGTAAAGCCAGCGACCATGGCCAATGGGTTGCCGCTTAATGTGCCTGCCTGGTACACGTTTCCAAGCGGAGAAATATGCTTCATGATCTCCATTCTTCCTCCAAAGGCACCCACCGGCATGCCGGCGCCGATCACTTTTCCATAAGTCACGAGGTCTGCATCAATACCCAGCCTCTCCTGTGCACCGCCCGGGGCCAATCTAAAGCCGGTCATCACCTCATCGAAGATCAGTATGATACCTTCTTCATTGCATAATTTCCTAAGGTCCTCCAGATAACCTTTTTCAGGGAGGATACATCCCATGTTGCCGGCTACCGGTTCAATGATGATGGCGGCCACCTGGTTCTTATTTTCTGCAACGAGTTCTTTTACTGCTTCGAGATCGTTATACCCCGCGGTGAGCGTATCGGCAGAAACACCGGCAGTGACGCCGGGAACAGTTTGAATATTGAACGTGGCCACGCCACTACCTGCCTTTACCAGAAAGCTGTCGGCATGTCCATGATAACATCCTTCAAACTTTATGATCTTATTTCTTCCTGTGTAGCCTCTCGCCAAACGAATGGCCGTCATGCAGGCTTCCGTGCCGCTGCTGACCATCCGTACGAGATCAACATTCGGCACCATTGATTTCACCAGCTCCGCCATCTCCACTTCCAGTTCTGTAGGTGCACCGAACGAAGTAGCCTCAAAAGCTTTTTTCTGAATCGCCTCTACCACCGGCTCGTACGCATGACCGAGGATCATGGGTCCCCATGAATTGATATAATCCAGATAGCGATTGCCATCCACATCGTATAAATAGGCGCCTTTGGCTTTTTGAAAAAAGACTGGCGTACCGCCAACAGATTTGAAAGCCCTTACTGGCGAATTGACGCCTCCCGGAATGCTGTCCTGTGCGCGCTCAAAAAGTTCTTTACTCTTTTTAATATTCATGCTAATGGTTTCAATGGTGGTGACGGAATAATTGCATTGATCAGGATAAAAGCTTTGCCGCATCCTTTGCAAAATAAGTGGCGATGAGGTCAGCTCCTGCCCTTTTGA
Source organism: Flavisolibacter sp. (assembly GCA_035555175.1). Taxonomy (GTDB): domain Bacteria; phylum Bacteroidota; class Bacteroidia; order Chitinophagales; family Chitinophagaceae; genus Flavisolibacter. The sequence goes on from DATMHB010000173.1 coordinate 5,111, forward strand.
TGCTGGTAAGTACCTCGAGTATCGCCTTCTCTTCGTTGAGCCATCCCATTTTTGCGGCCGCCTTGATCATCGCATATTCGCCGCTGATATTGTACACACTAACTGGAACCTCTACTGCATTTTTTACATCGCGAACAATGTCGAGATAAGGAAGTCCGGGCTTTACCATCACAATGTCCGCACCTTCTTCCACATCCATCAGGGCTTCTTTCACTGCTTCTGTGCGATTGGAATAATCCATCTGATAAGTTTTCTTGTCGCCAAAGCCAGGAGCAGAGTCGAGCGCATCGCGAAAGGGACCATAGAAACAGGAAGCATATTTTGCACTGTAGGCCATGATGCCCGTTTTTGTAAAGCCTGCCTGCTCCAGTCCTTCGCGAATGGCGCCAATACGGCCGTCCATCATATCGCTTGGCGCAACCATGTCAACACCTGCTTCTGCGTGACTAATACTCATCTTCACCAATGCTTCAACGGTGGGATCATTTACGATCTCGCCATTTTCAACAATACCATCATGCCCGAACGAAGAATAAGGATCGAGGGCGACATCTGTCATTACATACATTTCAGGTACCGCATCCTTAATGGCCTTGATGCTTCTTTGCATCAGACCATTTTTATTCCATGCTTCTTTTCCCGTATTGTCTTTTAATTCATCCTTGCACTTGATGAAAAGGAGAACCGATTTGATACCCAGGCCCCACAATTCTTTTACTTCTCTTACAGTAAGGTCCAGCGAGCGGCGATAGTAGCCCGGCATGGACCCGATCTCGGTTTGCACATCCTTCCCTTCATCGATAAACAGTGGAAGAATAAAATCATTTGGTGTAAGGACGGTCTCTGCAACCATTGAACGGATCGCAGCATTCTGTCTTAAGATCCTATTTCTTCTTTGCAAATACATTGATTATTCCTTGTTTTAATTAATTATTTCGATGCACATGCAACAGCTTCATACCCAGTCTGCGGGGTGAAGACAAACCTGCAATAATTTTTCTTCTTCGCTTCCCGGTTCCGGCCTGTAATCGTATTCGAAGCGCACTGTCGGCGGAAGGCTCATGAGAATACTTTCGATCCTGCCGTTCGTCTTCAGTCCGAACAGGGTGCCCCTGTCGTGCACCAGGTTAAACTCAACGTATCGTCCTCTCCTTATTTCCTGCCAGTGCCTGTTGTTTGCTGTATATGGCATCAACTTCCTTTTTTCTACGATAGGCAGGTAGGCTGGAATGAAAGCGTTGCCACAGGCTTTTGCGAAGTTCATCCAAAATTCAACATCCCTGTTTTTATCCGGCCGTTGATAATCATAAAAAATACCGCCGATGCCCCTGCGCTCATTGTTGCGGTGCAGGTTCACAAAATAATGATCGCAGGCTTTTTTGAATCCGCGATACAAATCAGCACCGAAACGGTCGCACTGTTCCTTGTATACGCCATGAAAATGTTTTGCGTCCTCTTCGAATAAATAATAAGGTGTGAGGTCGGTTCCTCCGCCAAACCAGCGGTCGATGACCACATCGTGTCCGTCATATAATTCAAACATCCTGTAATTGCAGTGGACCGTAGGAACAAAAGGATTCTGAGGATGAATGACGAGAGATAGCCCGCAGGCAAACCATTTGTCGCCATCGATCTTCAGCTGGCTCCGCATGAGATCCGTTACCTCACCAAATACAATCGAGGTATTTACGCCGCCTTTTTCAAACACGTTGCCATTCGCAATTACCCTGGTTCGTCCTCCGCCGCCTTCGGGCCTGTCCCACCTGTCTTCAATAAACTTCGCCCTGCCATCGGCTGCTTCCACCGCCGCACAAATGCGATCCTGAAGCTTTTGTATGAAATCAATCCAGTTTTCTTTAATGGTCATAACCGATTCTTCAATGGTGTACAACGGCCGCTGCATCGTATTCCTTTACTGCTTCCACAAACGCTTTCGCGTGATCAACCGGCACATTGGGCGTAATGCCGTGTCCGAGGTTTGCGATATAATTCTGCGGCCCGAATTCATGGATCATTTCCCTCACCCATTTCTTTATCTGCGGAATAGGCGCCAGTAATTTTGCGGGGTCAAAATTTCCCTGAAGCGTAATATTATTGCCGCTAAGGGAGCGCGCCATGACGGGATCTATCGACCAGTCGATACCGATACCGCTTGCACTAGTCTGGCTCAGCTCTTTTAAGGCATACCAGCTTCCTTTGGGGAAGAGAATAACCGGTGCATCATCCTTCAATGCGTCTGCGATCTGCAACAGATAAGGCTGGGCAAAAGTTCTGAAATCGGCCGGTGACAATGAGCCTGCCCAGCTGTCAAATAACTGCACGGTATCTGCGCCTGCTTTCACCTGCGCCTTCAAATAATCGATGGTGATATCTGTGATCTTTTGCAGCAGGCGGTGCGCATTCGGAGCATCGGTGTAAGCAAATTGCTTTGCCTTGTCCCAGGTCTTGCTCCCTTTTCCTTCTATCATGTAACAAAGTATTGTCCATGGAGCGCCCGCAAACCCAATCAGCGGCACGCGGCCAGCCAGTTCTTTTTTTGTAAGTGCAAGGTCGTTCATCACATACGAAAGGCTTTCTTCAACCCCGCGGGTTCTGAGTGCATCAATATCTT
>DATMHB010000174.1:0-4206 GCA_035555175.1 Flavisolibacter sp.
GTTCGTACTCATTGGCCTTTTTGTTTTGGCGATGGCTATGCTGGTCAGGCCGGTTAGAAAATTATTGGACGCGCAGACTCAGGAGATTTTCAAAAACCAAAGTATGGCACCGGCCGGAAAATAAATTACGGCTATGCTTCATATGAACGAATTATTGACATACGTGCATTTCTTTTTTTAAAAAGATATTTGAAACTTCATTGAGGCAATTTATCTTTCCGCCGATGACCATCGCTGATTTTACGCTCCTGGATGAAATTAAGCAAGCGCAGACGCTTGTCGAGCGCGGTGTATTTGTTGCTGAGCGATTATACAAGAACTTTAGCATCTTTCTTTACCAGGTTGATAGTTTTTACGTTGAGATCTACCACAACCTTCGTTATAATGCCATGCAAGGCATGAGAAGCTTCGAAGATGATGAAGCGCTTGAACCTTATCTCGAAGAGATCGATATTTCCTGCCTTTATCAGTTGTAATTTATTTGGCCGCGATCCTTCATTGCCTTCGTAAAAACGGCAAGTAGTATTCCCATTGTCTTGTATAGGCGCCCGCCCTACATTTGTCACTTTCCCTTTCTACATCATTGAACGAATGACGGCGCGCACTAAAATTCTGGTGGTGGATAGTGATCTCGATTCACTCTCAAGAGTATACCTTGCTCTTGTACATAGAAAGTATAAAGTAGAAGCGACGGATAAATTTGAGGAGACGGCGGAGCGGGTTAAGCGTTTGAAACCTGCGGTTGTGATCCTCGGCAAGAATGAATTTTTTTCCCTCGACAAAGAGTTGAAAGTTCCCGTTATCTTACTGCTTGAAAAAGATGAACTGACAACGATTGCAACGCATGATGAATTGAAAATAATGGAGAAGCATGCGCCGATCGACATGCTGATACGTTCAATAGAAGAACTTGTGATCTAAAAATTGTCGAACATCGGATTCGATAGCAACTCACGCACTTTTTTTTCTGCCTGCGATAGCAAATCTTCATTGATGCCTTCCGGTTTGCGTATCGTCGTGCCATCGATATGTATGATAAAAGATGGGGCATTGCGGTTTTGCAAGGTCGGCTGAAAAGCGAATCGCCTCCGATTCTTTTCGAACTGGATATAGTATTGAGTGGGTTTTTCGTCCACAGTAAGGGTCAGGATTTCTCTGATCATGTGTTTTGGTGCTTAGTAAAAATACGGTACGAGAGAGTAAAAGTACCAGGTATTTTTTACAAATGCAAGCCCCATGGAGGAATTCACTTGGCGGGGAATTCCGGTCATTCCTGCTCTACGATCTGCACATTCCACCGGTTACGGATGAGGTAAGTGGTGAGCATCATCTTCATGTTTTCAATGGACATGCCGAGATATAGTGCTACCATCGCCAGGATCTCGCTCTCCTGTTCATCGATCTTGCCTTCGGCGGTCATGATCTCGCAGCACATGGCGAACAGGGTTTCTTTAAAATCCTCGCCCACCAGAGGCGCGCAGTGTTCGATAAGTATCCGGCTTCCGTGCGCTGCCTGCAGGGAAAGGGCTTTAACGGTGAGATCATTTAGGGAACTGCTTTTGAATTTGGCGGAAAGCACCAGCATTCGCGAAAGCTGTTCTATCTGGGACTGGTTGAGCCCCTTGCCGCCGGCCATCACTGAAGCAAAAAGGATAGCGACTGAAGCTTCCTGTTCGTTTGTTATCGGGAGATCGTGCATCATCAAAATTAATAAACCTGCGCCTTCCATCTTACTGTTGGAACGCATCAATTTTTATTGAAACTTTATAAAAAACTCCATCATGCCTCAAAGCCGCAAGCGTCACGGTCATCATCCGCACCATGAACCATCTGCAGTGCCCGCAAAGCAGCGAACGAAAGGAAGGACCATCTGGGCCATACTGCTGGCCGTATTCGCACTGGTCATTGCCTTCTTTGCAGCTGGCAATAATTATCCCGTTCTCATCATTGCGGTAGTTGCGGGCGCAGCCGTGGGTTATGTTATCGGGAAAAGTATGGAAGCGGATGCCAGTCATAAATAACGTAGTCACGTCCGTCAATAACATCGTGTTACTCTTTATTTCGTCGGGCTGCGCACCTGTTATGGTTGTCACTCCGATGGATTGAACTTCTTTGTTCCTATTTTTACCGCAACTTATTTTCATGAGCATTCGCATTTTTATTACGGGAGGGACCTTTGACAAGGAATACAATGAACTCACAGGACAGCTCTTCTTCAAGGATTCACACCTGCCCGAAATGCTCGACCTCGGCAGAAACCTGGTGTCCGTTGAGATCCGGACATTGATGATGGTGGACAGTTTGGAGATGACCGATGACGACCGTTCACTGATCGCGGAACATTGCATCAAAAGTCCGGAGGATAAGATCATCATTACACATGGAACCGATACAATGACCAATACGGCGCAGGTGCTGGCGCAGCGGATCAAAAACAAAACGATTGTACTGACCGGCGCTATGATCCCTTATAAATTCGGATCGTCGGATGGGTTATTCAATCTGGGTAGCGCCATGGCTTTTGTGCAAACACTTTCTCCCGGCGTTTATGTTATCATGAACGGCCGGTACTTCAATGCCAACAACGTGAGAAAGAACAGGGAGACCGGCGAGTTTGAAGAGCTTGCGAAATAACCTACTCCGCTTTTTCTCTTTGCTGTGCTTCACCCGCGAGAGGATTCTTCCACCCTTTCTCTTCCTGCACCACGTGGCACACCTCAACTTTCAGTTTGTATTTATTGTGTAAATGTCTTGCCAGCGCGTCAGCAGCATAAACACTCCGGTGCTGGCCGCCGGTGCATCCGAAATTTACGGAAAGGTTCGTGAAGCCCCTCTTGATGTAGGCCTCGACACTCAGGTCCACGATATCAAAGACACTGTTGAGAAAGTCCTGCATGCGCGTTTGTCTTTCCAGGTATTCCATCACGGGACGATCGCGTCCGTGGATCTCTTTGTATTCATCATGGCGGCCGGGATTATCAATGCCGCGGCAGTCAAATACGAAGCCGCCTCCATTGCCGCTTGAATCTTCAGGAATGCCCTTGCGATATGAGAAGCTGCAGACTTTCACCACCAATGGCGTTTGTTCATCGGCCTGTATGGGCGTAAACTTTTGAATGATCTCTTCATCGATACAAAGATTCAGGACCTTTCTGAATTCGGGCACCATGATGCCGAGGCTGTTGTTCTCGATAAACCACCTAAGGTTGGTTAGCGCCATTGGAATGCTCGTGAGAAACTGCGCCTTCCTTTCGAACAGACCCCTGAAGCCATAAGCGCCGAGTACCTGAAGCAGGCGGATCAGCACATAACCGTTGTACTGGCTTCTGAATACGTCCCTGTCAATTGTATTATTGATGATGGATTCAAAAGAATTCATGTAATCTTCCAGCAGGTTGTTCTTCCAGCTATCGGGAAGATTGGCCCTTGCCTGCCATATCATACTGGCCGCATCGTACTGGGGCGCTCCTCTCATTCCTCCCTGGAAGTCGATAAGGTGCACTTTATTATCGTCCGTTACGAGGATGTTCCGGCTTTGAAAATCCCGGAACATAAAATATTTATACTCGGTATGGGTAAGATAGGTGCTGAGGGCTTCAAAATCGTCAATAAGCTTTTGCTTGTCGTAAGGTTTGCGCAAAGCATCAAGAAAATAATATTTGAAATAAAGAAGGTCTGCAAGGATGGCCTGCTTTCCAAACTCCTGGTTCGTCAGGCATTTTTTATAATCAAGACCTTCGTCGCCCAAAACCTGCAAACGGGCCAGCTGATGAAGGCTCTCCCGGAAGAGGTCGTACGCTTCAGTGTTAAAGCCTTTCTGTTCAAGCACGTTGAGCAGGGAAGTGTTGCCGAAGTCTTCCTGCAGGTAAACGGTCCGGTCTTCAGCTACGCTCAGGATCTTTGGCACCTGCAGGTCCTTTGTTGCAAAGTGTTCCGCAAAATAAATAAAGGCCTCGTTTTCCGGAACGTTGATGCCATGCGTGCCGATCACGGTATTCCCTGCCTCGTCGTGAAGCCGGAAATAACGCCTGTCGCTTCCGGATTGGGGCAATACATCCACTTGAGCGGGTTCCTTTCCGGCCCAGTCCTTATATACGAGTGATACCGCATCGATCAATAGCTGCATGGAAGCAAATTAAGGGAAAAAAGTATACGGTCTTACTGCTCCGGCCGGCATGATCCGATCGCGGCAAAGAACGTGGAGTA
>DATMHB010000175.1:0-3575 GCA_035555175.1 Flavisolibacter sp.
AATGATCACGGCGGCATTGAACGGAAAGCTGGATCATATTGAGACCACGCCGGATCCTATTTTTGGTTTTGCGATCCCGGTTGAAGTATCAGGCGTCCCATCCGAACTACTCTTGCCACGCAATACATGGAACGACAAGAATGCCTATGACGAAAAAGCACGGTTTCTGGCCCGTCTCTTCATTGCGAATTTTGAAAAATATGCGAGCGGAGCAAGCCGTGAAACACTTGGCGCCAGCCCCAAAGCATAACAAATTTGAACTTTTGAAAGAAGCCTCCGGTTTTGGAGGCTTTCTTATTTAAGTTTAAGTAAACGCCAAAGCCGGCAGCCCCGCCGGATCAAAAGATTTGCATACGACAATAAGTAGCATCTAAAGGCGACAACCCAGGTACGCAAAGGAGAACACAATGAGAAACCAATGGTTTCGGTGCGATCGTTTGCTTGCCTGGCGCCCCCGGCGTTTAGATTTGCCGGCCGCTTTCCGCGCTTTTTTGCCCTTCAAATTCGAATAACGATATTCCCCGCCCAACGCCCCATATTCACCATTGGCCGAAAACCCTCATGGTTTCGCGGGCACGACGACAAAAAAGCAGCCTGCATTTTATATTTTTAATAACCATTGCCAGACAAACCAAACAAAATTTTTTCTATCCAAATTTCGTTTGAATCAGACCATGAATCCATTCCACCTTTTTTCAGTCACCCTGTTGATGCTGTTTTTTTCAGGTCAACCTCTACCCTTTAAAAAAGAGCAACCGGTAACGGTCGTTGCGGATACTTCGATCACGATAAAAAACGAATCCGAAGAATTTATCCCCTGGACATTCACCCAAAAGCTTACGTGGGACGATTTCCAGTGTGAACCGCGCAGGGGAACAGATGCAGTAGCGTCCACCAGTACCAGTCTGGGTATCGCTTACCAGATGGTAAATGGAAAGCTCACCTACCACATCACCTGTAATTTTTCCAAGATCAAATCGTGGGGCCTGATGAAAACGGATTATATCCTCGCCCACGAACAGGGGCATTTTGATATCACCGAGATCTTTGCCCGCAAGCTGAACGAAGCACTGCAGAATTACGAATTCAACCGAAAGACATTCAAGAGAGATATCAACGAGATCTATCAATCCATCGTTCAGCAGAAAGAAGAATACCAGAAAACTTACGACGAAGAGTCCGATCATAGCAGAAACAGAAAGATGCAGTATGAATGGCTGGAAAAAATCGATAAGCTGCTGGAGGAAACTGATCACTACGCTGTGTATCCATAGCGCCTCCGACAGGCGCAGGTACAACCATATTTGACTGCAAAACTGTTTATTATCATTGCTACCTTCGGGTCATGAAAAATTATGTACTGGCTTTCATCGCAGCGGGCCTGTTTGCCATTGCCAGTGTGTTAAGCATAATCAACGGAATTTCGGTACGTGCCGTGATCGGCTTTATTGGTGCGCTATCATTCTTACTGGCAGGAATACACTGGAGGCGGGCAGACAGGGTCAGCAACAGGCGGCCCTAAAATAAACCATAAAGCTGGGCGTCTATCTTGCTGATGATCTTTCCAAGGTCTTCTTCTTTTTGTGGGAACCTGTTATCATCTACATTGATAATAAGCAATGGCCCTTCTTTATACCCTTCCACCCACTTGTTATAATATTCATTCAGCCGCTTTAAATAATCGAGCCTGATATTCTCTTCGTATTCGCGACCGCGGCTTTGTATCTGTCCTACAAGCGTGGGAACGGATGCCTGTAGATAGATCAGAAGATCCGGCGGCTGCACCATTGATTTCAGTGTGAGAAAGAATTTGAAATAGTTATCAAAATCCCTTTTGCTCATGAGGCCCATTTCATGCAGGTTGGGCGCAAATATGTGCGCGTCTTCATAGATGGTGCGGTCCTGAATAACGGTTTCCGTCCCCTTGTGAATTTCAATCAGCTGATTGATACGGCTATTGAGGAAATAGATCTGCAATTGAAAACTCCAGCGCGGCATGTCCTCATAAAAATCATTGAGGTAGGGATTGTGATCCACGTCTTCAAAATGCGGGATCCATTTATAATGCCTGCTTAAGAGTTCGGTGAGCGTCGTCTTACCGGCACCGATATTACCAGCTATTGCAATGTGTCTGGGTTTTTTAGATTTCGCCATACCTGGGTCCCTGTTGAAAGGGCATCGTTTTTTGATTAGGCGTTAAAAATATAGATTTCAGGTGTAACGGGCAGAGTTGTGAAAAGAAATCTTGCAGCACACCTATGCAATGTCAGACCGAGGTATAATTGAAACCCATCGCCTTTCTTACTGCTTCAATGGTTTTAACAGCGCTTTCTCTCGATTGTTCGGCTCCTTGTTTTATCACCTTGTTCAGAAAAGTTTCATCACTCCTGATGGCCTGTGCCTTCTCTCTTATTGGCGCAACGAATTTCACCATGTCTTCGGCCAACTCTTTTTTCATATCGCCATAGCGGATCTGTCCCCTGTTAAAATCCTCCCTGAATTTTTGAGCAGTTGAAGCATCGATTACAAGGTCCATTAAAAGAAAAAGGTTTTGAATGGATGAGGGCATCTCGGCACCAGATGTTGCTGGTCCTGCATCGGTCTTCGCCTTCATTACTTTTTTGCGAATGGCATCATCGTCATCCGCAAGATAAATTGTGGCCAGCTGGTTTTCACTCTTACTCATTTTGCCAGCTCCATCGAGGCTGGGCACTTTTATGAGGTCGCTTCCGAAATTAAATGCCTGAGGCGCAGGAAACAGTTCGCCATACCGGTGATTGAAACGGTCGGCAAAATTACGCGACATCTCGAGGTGCTGTTCCTGGTCCTTTCCCACCGGAACATACTTCGCACGATGGATCAAAATATCGGCTGCCTGCAATACCGGATAAGTAAGAAGGCCTGCATTTACGTTCTGGGGCTGCAGTCGGACCTTTTCTTTGAACGTGGCCGTTCTCTCCAACTCACCCTGATACGCAAGCATGTTAAGCAGGAGATATAATTCTGCGATCTCTGGAATACTGCTCTGCACATAAAGGCAAACCTTTGATGGATCGAGGCCCGCCGCGATATTCTCCGACAGGGCATGCAATACGCTTTCACGCAACTGTCTTGTATCGGGATGCGTGGTCAGCGAGTGCCAGTCTGCAATAAAAAAATAACAGTCATATTCTTCCTGCATGCGCACATAATTGCGCATCGCACCAAAATAATTACCAAGGTGAAGGTTTCCTGTTGGCCTGATGCCGCTGACTACAATCTCTTTTGGCATAATCCGGATTTGGGGAGGCGAAGATAAAGAGAGTTTCGGCAAAGGGATAACGATCTGCTGATTCTACTTTCGAAGATTCAAGGCACAAACAGTTATATTTGTTGCATGCTGGTAGATGATGCGCTGATCGATAAATTGTCAAGGCTGGCCATGCTGCAGTTCAGCGAGGATGAACGGGCCTCCATTAAAGCCGACCTGCAAAAAATGATCGGTTTTGTGGACAAGCTGAAAGAGCTGGATACTGCCGGTGTAGAGCCGCTGCTGCATATGAGTTCAAACGTAAACGTATTGCGCGAAGATATAC